>NZ_CP040842.1 GCF_006874765.1 Leptospira weilii | reverse complement strand
AAGTAGAAAAGAAATTTTTTTTAAAGTATTAATTTTGTAAAGTGCAACCTGTTGTTCTTAATGGGCGTTTAGTTATTTATAGTGAATAAATAAACCAGCGTAAAGGAAGAAAAGTTTATATTTCAAATAAAATTCTTTTTCCATTAGCCCAGGAAGCATCCACAACAAGAGAAGTAATCGGCCATAGAAGAATATAAAAAGGAAAGAAAAAACCTACCGAATCCAAACAAAAAACGGAGATTTCATAAAAGAAAATTCACCCGATAAAAACAAAAAAAGGGAAGGGCAGATAAGATTTGCCTACCTAAATTTTTGAGCAAAAAGATTTAAAAGATCCAAAAGGACTCTTTTGTCTTCTGCGACTGGATTGTGGGGAAGGATTTCTAAAATGGGGATGAGGTCATAAGCTTTGAGCTTGTTTAAAATGGAAAGATGAGATTCAATTTCGGATAGAGGTTTAGAGTCCTCAACTTTCGGATTGCCTTTCCCGAATTCTAGCCAATCTCTACTGTATCCGAGAATGTGTTCAACTTTGACAAGGAAATGACTGCTTAGTGGGATGTCTCCTCGTTTTGATTTGTAATAAGTGCTCAAATCAACCTCTAAAATTTCAGCGATTTCCTTTGGCGTTTTGTCAAGTTCTTCCTCCATTAGTAAAAACTTCTGAGTAATATTTTTAACTTTTTTTTGTTTCATAATTGGGAAAAAATCCTAAATTAAAGTATACAAATGGGAATCATTCCCATTTATGGCAAATATAGAGCATTCCTGTGCTAACCACAGGAAAAGACTAAAGAAATGAAATAGCCTCCTATTTAGGAGAAAAAAGAACGAAAAACAACATACGGCAGAATTGAGTAACCTCGAGCTGAAGAAAGTCATGTGAATTATCCATTCAAGCTAACGAATATATAAACGAAATCGTAAAGACATTAGTCCATTAAAGCTAAAAAAATCAAAAACAAAACTACCAAATCGATAAATTTGGGCCCACTTTCAAAGACACTAGCACAAACAAAAACGAAGTATATTAGGAAAATATAAATTAATTGTGCCCAAAGCGACAGTTTTGGAACCAAATTAAACAAAAAATGACTCAATGGACCCTATCAATTATTTAAAAATCAACCCGATAGGGGAGGGCGCACGCTACTATGAAGTCTACGACTCTAGGAGCGATGCGGTAGTTTACGGTCACCCTTCTCGCGCATGGTGCGTCGATTGGGTTATCGAAGAACATTTGAGATATATTGCCGCAGAAGAAAAGGGGTAGGGGAAGATGAACGAACTTTTAATAACAATTTTAATCATTTTGGGGTTCTATATCGGATTCTCAATTTACCGATATCGATTTAAGCGTCAGACTCCAAGACAGATTCTAAGAGAAATTAATAAGAAATATGCGAAAACAGAATAATTTTATTTAGGAAAAATCAGTTGGAACCTTTAAACGAAATTCCGAGACAAATGACTCGGATAGAAATTACAAAACAAGCTCGATTAGAATCAATTCTCTATCGATATCATTGGACGAAGAAGCCTAGCCACTCAAAAGCATACAGTCACCTTAACCATATAATATTGGAGGTAGCCGTATGAAAAAGCTCCGGGCGATTCGAAGTTACTACACAGATAAAATAAACGAACAGTTTGGCGTGGACGGCGCTTTCTTGAATGATAAGAGGCTTGGGCCAGCCGAACTGGGGCTGCTCTACAACGCACTGTATCTAAGGCCGCAGGCAAATTATTCCGTAAATGAACTTTCTCAATACACTGGGAATACCGCAAACGAGACGAATGAGATTTTAAACAATCTGAATTTGTTCGGGTATTCAGAGATAACTCACTGTAAAGATCCGAACAAAACAGAGTCGGAACAGAAATGGGTCATTCAAGATAAGATCGAAAAATCGATCGTGTGATAAAGAAGTAAAGCCCATCTACAAAAATGCAAAAACAGAAATCACTAAAAAGGAAAAATAGTTGGAACCAATTGAGGCAAACAATCCGGATCTAGTAGACCGGTTACGGATTCGAAATAAAGCAAGAATCGAAATCCTGCTATATAAGAAGGGTTTTCGGATGCAACCTACAGATCTCGGATTGTACAAAAACTTAAAAATACCCGACTTTGAAATCCGAATCGGAGTAGGGGAGTTAGGCCTTAGTTTCTTAGATAGAGGGAATCTATTTTACTATTCGCATTCCGTAACTGAGGTCGAGAGAGTTCTCGACTATATCGAAACGAAGTGGGAACAAGAAGGGAAACGGGGATTAGACATCCCGTTTTTCCCGCTTACTTTTCAGAAACATCTATACTCACTTCAGAACAACTCAAAATAAGAGAACGATATATGAATGAGAATCAAAGAGTATATCGGGTACCAAAAGACCGAAACTTTACCGTAGTCAAAAATCATTTTATAGACGACAGACGCTTAAGCCTGAAGGCAACGGCGATCCTTTTATTAGCCTTACGTTACCCGGATAACTGGAGGATGTCCGTAAAAGGGATGACTAGACTGAAATCCGACAAAGAGTCAAGTATCTCATCCGGGTTTAAGGAGTTAGTTGCGTTTGGCTATGCGGAGTACCGAAAAACTCGAAATACTGTAACCGGTAAATTTGAATCGGGATGGTATTTTTTCGAAGAATCTCAAAAGCCAGACGTTGAGTCTATACCGAACCGTTCTAAAAAGGAGGAATTGAAACAAGGGGAACTTTTTGCAGAAGAAGAAATAAAAAGTCCTGTAGTGGAAAATCCAGGACCGGATTTACCACTACAGGAAAACCCGCACCTGGAAAATCCAGTCGCGGTAAATCCAAGCCCGGAAAATCAACCCCTACCAAATACTATATACCAAAGACTATCAAAACAAGTACTCTCTTCACAAATACTAAAAGCTTCTAGAGAGTACCGCCCGCCCGCACAAGCGCGCAGAGAAGAACACAATCAAGATCAGCACAAACAAAAAGAGAAGCCGCGATTTCAATTCCCGGCTGCTTGGCTAATTAACTTCCAAGACTACTATTTACAGGAACACGGAAACGCAATGGGACAACCGGCCTCGGAACTAAAAGCACTCAACTTACTCTTTGAATTTTCTAAAGGAGAATGGAACGTTATCGAAAGTAAGATCAAGATACTCATCCAACTGAGAAAACAAGATTCCAAGTTTTGGTATGAACAGTCGGTAAGTCCCGAGTCCGTATCTAAGTTTTGGTCCAGGTTATTTGTAAGAAATGAAAGACGAGCTGAAAAAAATACAATGCGAACTGAAAAACAAAATCTATCCAAATTCAATGAGAGAAAACCGATGCCAGACAAGCCAATAGAGATAAAGGACTTAGATCCCTACAAATGTTTTTTAGTATGGGGTAAAACTAAGTTACTCAAACCCCAATTAGAATATTACGAACAAAACTCAGATCCTCTAAAATACGAAGGAACGAAGAAGATCCTTTTCGAAAAATTCGTAAACGAAATATATCCGGGTCTTATTCAAAACTCAGAAATTAAAAAGACTACAATTGAAAATGGGAAAGAAAATTCGCAGGAAAGTGTCGCATGAGCCGTTTAAATTTAACCAACCAAAGTGTACTAGAACCGATTTCGTACGAGAAAGAACAAGGTTCGATTCTCAAAGAACCCTTACTACTCGGACGCATGAGTAGAATACTGTGATAAACTTATTTCGAAAATTAGAATGCTGGAATATTCCTCTAAAGAGTCGGGAATTCCCGATTTGACTTAATTTTTGAGGACTGCTGCACTTTTGTGAATCGATTCGGACTAAGAACAATTCAATATATAACAGTGAAATTACGAAATGCGGTAGTATTAGCTATTCTGGGTAAATGACGTTTTTGTTTAAAAAGAATTTTTCCCTTTTGTGATCTAATTTCCAATTTATGAATTGGAAATGTATGATTCAAAGTATAGAGTAATTCTGAATTCATTTACAAAGTTAAAAACGATATATTTTTAGAGGGGGAAATGCCTACTTTTCTCTTGTTTTTGAAAGAACTCCATGAAACCTAATTCGTTTGGCTGAAATTGAATATTTCCGAATTTATCCATTGAACTGTCGTGGAAATACTATCTTTTGCTAGAATTCAAGAACGATCTGGTAAAGCAGGGATTTACCATTCCTACATCATATACTTTCCTTTTCACTTTAGAACCCGTCTCAAAACATTAAAATGTGGAACTACTACAATCTTAAACGACAAGAAAACCGGCAATACGATGTAATCTGTGAGAACTCCCACGTCTTTTTAGAAACTTGCCGGATCGTTTAGAGATGTCTTTTTAAGGTTTTGAGACGGCCTCTTAGTTCCTTCTGTTGATTTTCTTGTTATTCGTTTACAATTTTATAGACTATCGTCTTTTTGCGCTCTGAATTCCTTTTGTAATGAACAGAAAAGAGGCAGCCGTTTTTTGGCTTATATTGTTTCCGATATTTTACTTTTTTAAAAACTTGAAAGTGGGGTTTTGCAGGGTTTTTCACTTGTAAAACCCCTGTTTCATAAAATCAAGATTACAAAATCAGGATAAACTTCTCTTATTTTCCGATATTTCATTTTTGATTATCTGAGTTTCTTTTCTCAGGAAGGTATTTACGTTTTCAGGATTTTTTTGTTTTAAATATCAAAACCGAACTGTTTTAGGAGAATTGAAAAGGAGTTCACTGGTTGAATGGAATTTCTTAAAGAAACTGGGGGTTAAAATGGAAAGTATTAATTGGCCTTGGTACAATCAATTAGAAAGTCCGGAAACAATTTTAAGGTTATTTGAAAGAACTCAAACAAATGCCAAAGAAAGAAAAAGTGAAAGAGGATAGAATCAAAAAAGAATTAAAATTACAAACAAAGATCCATACGAAGTTTTTTTAGAGTAGGGTAGGCCAAACTTCCAAAAGGACGTTAGACTCTAATGATGTACAAATAAATTCGGATCTTTTAGAGGCTCGGACTTAAAAAAATCAAACGGTTTTTGCCTCGAAAAGAATTTTTGAACCGTAATGTTCTTTGGGAATAAAAAGATACAAGCCTTTTGAAATCGTAGTAGAGAAGCGGGTTTATAAAAAGATCAGAATTTTTTACCTAAACTTCCAAAATCAAACAACTCATAATGTTAATACTTAAAAGCCTTCTAATAAACTAAAGAATGTTCTAAATACAAATTTCCATCGAAACGATTACGAATTGTTCAATAGCTTTTTAAGCCGTTCCGTTTTTAGTTAATGATCAGGTTTTGTCTAAAGTTCCTAAAACTATATTTCGGAGTGATCAAAGTTTTTTACTCGAACAGAATCAATTTACTTTATTGATCCCTATGAAATAGAATACTATTAATTTGAGCATAAATCTCGCGTTTAGACGCAGGATTTTGGATACTCTATTATGTAGAGATGAGTAGTAAAGGAGGAGTGACTAAAACTTAGAATGAGTCTCGACATAAATTGTCTCACTTCTATGACCGTTTGACAAAATAGAAATCTAAATCAGTAAGATGTTTACTCGATTCGTCTCAAAAAACAGATTCTTTTTTCAAGGGAATTGTAGGAAGGCTGTAGAATCTGACTCTTCTTAAGAATACCTATTCAGGAAAAAACGAGCCAAAACAGGACAATTTGAAAAAGTCATATTTTTTAAAGAAATTCGATATTCAGGAAATTTCAGGTCAAATTTCGACCCCTAAAATTCTGAAAGTTTGAGGTTTGGAAGTAAGTAGGTGTTTGATGTGGGGGAGGTAGGACATGTTAAAATAAAAAAGAAATAAATAATTTCTATGATCTAAGGACAGTGAACAGTCGAGAACGGGAAAGCCACTTTTTAGAATTGGAGAGATTTCGCGGGTTGGACAAAGGTTCGTGAGGAAATTGTAGGAAAAGTGAGGGAAGAAACGGTCTTTTTTAGATAGTAGTTACAAGGCTTTGGCACTTGTTCGATTCAATTAAGAAATTATCTGTCTTGAATTAGGTTCGACATTGGAGACGGGACATCTCTTGAAAGCTTTTGGGAATGTTCTTTCTCGCAGAGGATATCCAAAAGAAAGCATATTTTATTCCGATAGAGGAATGAAATATGCAAGCGAATACTTTAGAAAATTCTTAAGTGCAAATGAGTTCATTCTGAGTATGAGTAGAAAAGACAACTGCTATGATAATGCTCCCGGGACACGATTCATAGCGCGCGTTCCGCCTGAGTTTCCTAGAATCGCTTTTTAAAACTTTGAAAGTAGAGGAGGTTTACAGAAGGAAATTAAACACAATATTTTCTGTTTGATTATATCGAAAAATATTGCAACAGAAACAAAAAGCATTCGGTTTTAGGGTAATCTGTCTTTGGAGAGGTAACAGGACAAAAAGAGCCAAAACAGGCCAATGTGGAAATTCGAGGAATATTACATCTTTTTAAAATTCTTAAATTTGTGACTATTTTGATTTTTGAATGTTCTGGGAGTAGGGTAGGAAGTAATTTGTCTCAAAACCTGAAAAGGAAAAACGTAAAAGGTTCCTACCGAAATCGTCGTCTTACTTTTGTGGGTTGAGTCGGAATTTTTTTCAAGTCTCATTGTGTTGAGAAACTTGAATTCTCCTGATAACGTTGAATCAATTCCTTTATTTACTGTTCGGTCGTATGAAAAGACTACTGTAATAAGTTTGTTTCAAAAGTTAGAATGTTCGATCTTCTTCAAAAAAGTTAACAATTCTGGATTTGGGGCAATTTTGTGAACGCTTCTATTTCTTTGCAAAAACCGTCCGTTAATTTTTGGTATCATTTTCATACGTCCGAGTAGTAAAAATATCATTTTTATTCTTATAAATCTCTTAAAGAAAAAGACTTATAGATAGCTTAAAAAGATTTTAATCAAAAATTGACAAATTATACCATATTTGATATATTAGTATTGTGAAGTTTAAAATTCAGTTATTGAAACCGGCGGAAGATTTTCTTCTAAAACTGGAAAATAAACTTAAAGCAAAAGCATTCAGGACTATTGAATTATTAGCAGAGTTTGGGCCTGAACTCCGAGAACCTTTTTCTAAAAAGATTAAAGGCTATTCTGGATTATTTGAACTAAGAATTAAACAAGGTTCTAATATTTTTAGGTTATTTTACTTTTTTGAAAAGGAGCGGGTTGTTATAATAACTTCTGGTTTCGTGAAGAAAGAACAAAAAACTGATAAAGATGAATTAGTTCGAGCGTTTAAATTAATGAAAACTTATAAAGGAGAGTAGGTATGAAACTTAAAACTAAAGATTTTAATTCACTTTTGAATAAAGAACTAAAAAAGGAAGATTTTAAGAAAGAGTATGATGCCCTTTCTAATGAATTTACTCTTGCTAAAGAGATAATTAAACTTAGAAAAAAGAGAAACTTAACTCAGAAAGATTTAGCGGAAAAAATTGGCACTTCCCAACCTGCAATTGCAAGAATTGAATCTGGGAATTATAGTAATTTATCTCTTTCTTTTATTAATCGCCTTGCCAAGGCACTAGATGCGGAAACTGTCATCCATTTAAAGAACAAGGGCGTTTAGACTTGCTAGCCGCTTCAGTTCACGGGACGTCGTAAAAACTTAGAACTGTCCCAAAACTTCTTGTAGGGGCCGACGCTGAATTAAATTTCGCGTCTTTTTTTAAGACTTAGATATTCATCGGGAGTGACGATGCTAAAATTCTTAATTTTCTGGAGAGTCAATAAATCTTTATCTCCAGTTATTAAGTAATCCACTTCAGCTGCAAAAGCAGATTCCAAAATGTGGTAATCATCTCTATCTCTTAACTCTAAATAATCTTGAATAGGTTTATTTTTAACAAATGTTGTAATATCTCTGATTTCGGATAAGACAATCTGAATGAAATTATTATCTAACTTAAATTTTGGCTTAGAAAGAGTGGATTCTATTTCATCTAATATTTCTTTCGAAATATATCCCGTAAAAACCTCATCAATTAAATCTTGGAAAACGAGCCTAGGTTTTCCTTTAAATAAAATAGCAGAGATGTAAATATTAGTATCTAATAATGCCTTCAACATTACTCATCTCTATATAATAGAGTGTCTAAACGCGGATTTATACTCAAATTAAAGGTATTCTATTTTACAAGAGATCAGTAAGAAGCGCTTCTTTTATTTCTAACGGATTTAATTTCATTAAAAACGTCCTTTTCAGAAAAGGCCCTTTGATCAATAGCTTTTGAAGTGAAATCAAAGATAGCTTGCCATCTAGTTCTTTTCTCAATATATGCACGCGCAGCTTCACGAATCAATTCTGATCGAGACCTGTGTTCTCTTTTTGCAATTTTATCAATTTCTTTTAAAAGTGCCTTTTCGAAGGAGATATTAACAGTTTGATTCATAAGTTATTATTATATACAAAGATTGTATGTTTGTCAATCTTATTTCTCCGTTTCGTACCTACTTATCGCTGCATGGATGTGAAGGTCACGGCGCCTTTTTAGGAACGAAAGAAATCCGCCCACAAGCCTTATAAAATCGCTCCTGCTCGGCGACACTATCGATGGATTCGGAAGGCGCTGGCGCAAATAGATCCGTTAGCACATCGAACAAAGCGGGCCTTCCCAATTCAGCCAAATATATCTTCATGCTCAGAGACAGCTTATTATAGATTCGCTTTAGCACGGAAGGAATTGAAAGGTAAATTGATTGTTTTAAAGTTCTTCCTAAAATTAAAGACAAATCGGTTCATTTGATTTTTTCGGATCTTCCGTATGGTAAAACCGCATACTAAGGTAGTCACATAAAAGTGGACAGTCTTTTAAGCGATATTTCTCTCAAATTCTTCCGGGCTCATATAACCTAATGTAGAATGAGATCTGGATCTGTTGTAATACACTTCGATAAAATCGAATAAAAAGCGCTCGGCTTCTTCAATATTAAAGAATGTATTGAATTCGATTTCTCTCTTTAGAGAACTAAAGAAAGACTCAGCCACTGCGTTGTCCCAACAATTTCCTTTTCTGCTGTTGCTTCTCCTTATACCGTTGGCAATCAGTAGTCTGCGTGTTTCTTTAGAACAGAAATTAGAACCACGATCCGAATGAAAGATCAATCCTTTCCGAGGGTTTCTTGACAAAACCGCTTTTGATACCGTATCACACACCAACCGGGAATCATTGCGATTGGAAAGAGACCAACCCACTGCCTTGCGTGAATACAAATCCAGAATCACACAAAGATAACTCCAACCAAATGCGGTCCGAATGAATGTAACGTCGGACACCCAGATACGGTTTTGAATCTTCGGATGAAATTTTCTTTGAACCAAATCGGGAGCGGTTCTACCGCCATGTTTTGAATCCGTTGTCAAAGGTATAAACCGTTTGCTCTGTTTTCCGCTGATTTTACAAAGTTTCATCGCTTTTCGAACCTTCCTCGCTCCATAGGGAAGATTCGAATTTTTCACTTCCTGAAAGAGGCGTTTAAAACCGTAATTCTTGCGACTCTTGAGCCACTTCTCTTGCAGAAAGTTCGTAAGTTCAGAGATATCTACCTCAGCCTTATTACGCTTTAAATATTTTTAATATCCTGATCGAGAAACACCTAAAACTCTTGCCATGCTCTCTATCGTATGCTCTAAGCAATTCGATTCCATGAACTTCAATCGGGATTCTGTTCGCGAGAAAGCATGGTGGCAAACTTTTTTAAAATCGCATTCTCATCCTTTAATCTCACATTCTCTTTACGAAGCCGTTTCAATTCTTCGCTTTCCTTCAGTTGTTTATCTGTAAGCGGTAGCTCTGCTTCCTTCTTTTTCAAGTGTTCCGCCCTCCATTGTCTCAATATAAAGTAACTAACTCCTAATGAATTCGCTACTTCTTTTATTGTAAACGATCCGATTAACGTTCGGTTTACCGCTTGTTCACGAAACTCAGGGGAATATTTTCTTCTTCCTTTCATTCTCACCTTTTACCTCTATTCTTGGCAAAAAAGGTGTACACTTTTTCGTGACTAGACCACACTGGATTAAATCAAAGAACTAATTCATAAAAAAGAAAATGAATCTTTACAAATAGAAGTAATTTCCATTATTTAAAATTACATGTCTGATATGACAAACCCACATGACCGTTTAATCCGGGAAACTCTACAGGATAAAGAGGATGCGATTTCCTTTTTTAAAAATAGTTTGCCCGAAAAAGTAATCGAACTTTTGGACTTAGAACGTTTAGAACTTACACAATCTAGTTTTATCTCTGAAAATTTAAAAGAAGAACAAACCGATCTACTTTTTCAGATTCCACTGAAATCCGGGAAAAAAGCAAACGTCTATTTATTATTTGAACATAAAAGTTATTTGGATGAAGCAGTCTTTAGCCAACTGTTAGGATATATATCCGCAATCTACAAATCTCAGTTTAAGACGGATAAAAGATATTCAGTCGTGATTCCATTTGTATTCTATCACGGTGAAAGGTCTTGGACTTTAGGAAATAGTTTTCAAGATAGATTTATACTCTCCCAAAAAGAGGAGGAAGTATTTAAGAAATACATTCCTGATTTTGAATTAGAATTATTTGATTTGTCAAAAGTGGATCTAAACCGATTAGAGAGTATAACTCTAAGAGTCATTTTAGGAGTGGTTCAAAAAATATGGGAAGGTGATGCTTCATTTTTAGTTCATTTAGGAGAAATATTTGAACTCTTAACAAGTCTAAAAAACGAATCGAAAAGGGTTGAAATTTTCCAAAAACTGTTTTTGTATATATTTAATGTAAGAGAACTTAAACCAACTGAAATCACAAGTTTACTCAGTTATTCTAGGTTTAATAGGGAATACGAGGATTTGATTATGACAACAGCCGAGAAATTAAGAAAAGAAGGTAAAATCGAAGGTAAAATCGAAGATGCCAAAAAAATGTTCAAAGAAGGATTCGAATTAAATGTAGTTCTTCGGATAACCGGACTTACCGAGCAAGAGTTAAAAGACCACGGTCTTTTATGATTCAATTCACGAATTGTAAATGGAAAATTAAAGATGTATAAAACACTTCTGTATTTAAGTGTGATAGCCAAGATAAGATCTTACACTCCGTTGATGTTGTTTAGGAAAACTGTAAGTTGTCGAGATACTTATTCTTAGCTAATTCCTTCGTGTCAAGGAAAGTCTGCATCTGAGTTTTCCCAAAACAATACTTGCCTTGATGTGTTCGTTGTTATACGAATCGATCCACTGATCCAAATCCTTAGTCTCTGCTAACATCAAAAGACCAACCTTGTTTTTGATTATCTTTTGTGCTGTTGTCATCTGTTTCTACTTATTTAACGTGAGTTCGGCCTAAGAAAATCTGGGCGAATCGCTCGCGACCGCGCTTTTCGTTTCAATTCCTTCGGAATTTCCACTACAATCGCTTTCGCATTTGTTATACCGAACTCACGTTATTTATTTTAGGAGTGTAAGATCAACTTCTAACTGTTACACTTGACATGAGTCCTGTTCGGCAAGAGGAATAACAACGTGAAATATGTCGAAGGCCACACGAGAGTTGCAGTTAGATGCTGTGAATTTATTGGAGAAACGGATATAGCCAAGATTTTAAATGTGAGTTGCAAATATAACTTTTTTCATCATTAGGTCGATAAATAAGATTGGTCCACCATGTTCCTTTACCAAGTTGTTCTCGATTAAAGAATGTTTTCTTATCTTTATCTAAGACCCACGCTATTGTTGATATAGAATTACCGACGCGTTGATCGCTATTTACATACGAGATTACAATTTCATCTTTATAATGTTCTAAATTGGTTATTCTTACGCTAAAAGAATTATATTTACTTAAAACAACCATTGAATCGATTTTTGTATTAATTTCAATTGTATAAACCTCATCAAATGTCTCATCGCCATCACCACTTGGAAAATCATTCGATACGAAATTCAATTGGCAGTGATTCTCCGCCTTTTTTGAAAAGAATGTTTTCAACTCATTATAAAATTCAACTTTTATACTAAGATCCCCTTTATATAAAGATTTCTTCACATCATAAAAGCTTGGATCATAAATGGCGGCAAAACCGCTAAATATCCAACCTATTTGATCGTTATAATTTACTTTCCACCAACGCTTTGTAGTTCCTTCAATCGTATCCTCTGGACCTTCCTTATCAAGAATTAAGAAAAATTCGTCTCTGGGAATAATATTAAGTCGAAGAGAATCAGCTTTTGGAGACTGCCTAAACGAAAGTCCGCTATTAGCAATTACGTATCCTCGTTCTTCGAAAGCATACTTACAATTTATGGAGATCATAATTAAGAATAGTGAGGTGACTATATTTACAAATTTCATACGACCTTAGTGCCTAACCCTATAATCTTTTTGCACTTTTGCTTTTGTAGGTCGGATCTTTATGAATTCCCAATGAGTTTCTTTTGTTCCGCCTCTGAAATAGAACGAAAACGAGCGGTATGAGAAATAACGATAAATGCTACGAATCATATAAGTTAACTATTTTGGTATAAAATTAAATACAACCATTATTTGTTATTGATAAAAATACTTTTTATCAATAATTAAACTTGAAGCGAAGCTGAATACCTCGATGCTAAAATTCTAATCATTTAACATCAGTTGGACTCAAAGATGACCAGAATAATTTTTTCCGTATTTTACATTATCATTTTAGTCTTAGGATCTTGTAAGAAAGATTCTAATTCTGTAATAGACTTTAATTGGCCCGTTACAGATTTGGAAAAGAATCAAATACTAGTAAGTATAGATCAATGGGATAGCCCGAATGGAATTAATGTAAAATTTCTCTCTGAAAATAGTATTTCTTATCATGAAGAATCCGAACCTATTCGTAACGGAAAAGGGGTTTATTCCGTTAAAAATGGAATACTCAATCTTCAATTTAAAGAAACCTATGGAGAAGAAAATTTTGAACATGAATTTAATTGTACATTTGGATATGAAGAAAACGACTACTTACCACAACAATACATCGAATGTTCGCGGTCAATTCTATCTGAAAAACCGGTAAGGATTTATAATCAAAAATCGATTAAACCTGTAGGAACCCTAATTTCCATTGAAAGTGAAAAAATTCTGACGATGGGAAATAAACTTGGAAAAGTTAATTTTGATTCTTTTTTTCGTTCAAAGCCGGAACTTAATTCTAAAGAAATTCCTTTTAACAGCCTTGCTCCCGAAGAATGTTTAGAAGACATATCAAAATTTCCTAAACAAGTTCGATTGCCAAAAGGGTTTAAAATCAGAGTCATTGGAAAGACTGAGAAAATTAGTAAAATTGAAAATTGGAACAGTCCTTGGTATTACGTTGAAACGAACATAAATTGTTATGGCGATATACACAAAATGAATGGATGGATATACGCGCAATTTGTGGATTTAGAGTGAGAAATTTTATGCGTTTTAGATTTGAAATTTTTATATTACTGATCCCTATAAAAATGGTACCTAAATACCAGCTTGTCTCCAATAACTATCGAAACTGAAGGTATCTGATTTCAATATTCCTAAAGTAGATTTAGTTCTTTGAATCAATTGGCTAAGATTCTCCGGACAAAAATTAGCCATATAGTTTTTCTTCCAACGACACCAGATATATTCTTGCGGATTTAATTCCGGAGCATAAGGAGGCAAAAATTCCACTCGAAGCCTTTTCTCATTCTCTTTTAAAAATTCATTCATTGCTTTGCTTTTATGGGCAGATAGATTATCCCAGACTATTAAAATTTTTTTGCGATTTTCCTTTAGAAGTATCTTTAAAAAATAAATAAGATCCCGGCTTTTAACAGAGCCTCTTATGATCTGGAAGTAAAAATCTTTTTTAGAAATAGCGCCTATTACTGATAACTTTTTCCAAGACATCTTGTGACGAAGGATCGGTGTCTTTCCGATTAAGCTCCAAGTTTTTACCGTATATGGATTCTGGCTGATTCCGCTTTCATCTAAAAATATGACCTTAAACCCTTCATTCTCTGCTTTTTTTTATACCGGGCCAAGTTTTCGTTTTCCAAGTTTCAATTGCATTTTCATCTCTTTCCAACGCTCTTCTTTTTGGTTTTTGATACGAAAACCCTAATTGATGCAAGAGAGTTCCCACATAATCTTGATGATACGTTACTCCGAATTTTTTTCGTATGATTTCCAATACGCGATACGTTGACCAAAGTTCATTCGGATAACCGTTACTTATCGGACCTTTCAAGATGATTCTTTTTAATTCTTTCTTCTCTGAAATGCTCAACTTGGTCGGTCGACCTCGTTGGCCATTCCATTTTACTCCTTCGATTCCTTCCGATTCATATTTATCTCGCCAACGCATTACCGATTGCTTACTGACTCCAAGCTCTTTGCTTACTCTATAACATGTATAGCCCTTCTCAAGTAAACGAATTCCCTTCAACCTACGCTTTTCCAAACGTTTTAACTTTTCCCTTTCTAATCTTTGCATTATGACAATGGGATATGATCGATATATTTTTGGTACTCTTTTTTGTAGGGATCAGTAAAAACGAGAAATTCAAAGAAAAGTTCCAAGAGGAAAAGGAACTAATTAACTTATCTTTAGAATTACATGATTTACGAGAAAAGAAAGGTCTTTCTCAGTCGGAGCTTGCAAAGCTTGCTCATGTAATTCAACAACAACTTTCGAAAATTGAAAACGGCGTAAATTGCAATCTCGCAACTTTTTTGAAAGTGTGTCACGCATTAGATTTAGAAGTCAAGGTTCGCTCTCGTAAGAACATAGCTTGAACTTGAAGGCGTCTAAGCCTCGCGACAATTCTTTCTATCCTCTTTCATTTGGGCGGTTTGGAGCTTTACCCATGATCTTTACGGAGGAGCCGCAAACGATTAGTGTTTGACAATCAATACTAAATACATACAGTTGATTTGTGAATTCAAATTTATTAAATCGGATTACGTTAAACTCTGAAGTATGCCATGGAAAACCGACTATTCGAAACCAGAGATATACCGTTGAGTTAATTCTTGATCTCTTATCTTCTGGGACGAGCGAAGATGAAATTATCACCGATTACCCATCTATTGAAAAAGAAGATATCTTAGTATGTCTCGAATATGCTTCAAATCTAGTGAAAATTAAATCGATATATAAAACTTCTGCATGAAGTTTTATATTGATGCCCAACTTCCTTATAGTTTGGTTAATCTATTTAAGGAAAGAAATTTTGAAGTATTCCACACTGAACACCTTCCGTTAGGGAATAAAACGCCTGATTCTGATATAATTTCATATTGTGATTCGAATGATTTAATCTTAATCACGAAAGACTCTTATCTGATAAGAAAGAAACCAGGTAAGCTATTGCTAGTAACAACTGGGAACATAAAGAATAAGGAGCTATTCTCGCTATTTGATCACTTTTTGCCGACAATTGCGGAAGAGTTTGATAATAGCAATTAGTTAGAATTATCTAATGAGAGGCTAATCGTTCATCAGGATTACTCATCCCTATAAAAAAGAAGAGTACCAAAAATATAACAATCATATCCCATTGTCATAATGCAAAACTTAGAAAGGTAAAAGTTAAAACGTTTGAAAAAGCCTAGATTGAAGGGAATAGTATTTAGATTTTCAGACGGAAATTGTTTTGAAGCTTCCATAGTAGATTATCATTGAGCAGGCAATTATGAAGACTAGAACCCATCTCAAAAACCAACAAATGATAAGTACAATTTATTTTTAAAGCTGTACACAATCGTAAAATAAAAATCACTGAAAGAATGGATTTAAGCAACGATCAATGGAAAATATTGGAGCCTCTGATAATTGAGCCTAACGTTCGTGAAGATGGAAAAGGTCGTCCTCGTATGGATGCTCGTTCAATCTTAAATGGAATTCTTTGGATATTGCGCACAGGAGCTCAGTGGAAGGAATTGCCGGATCGTTATCCTCCATATCAAACATGCCATCGTCGCTTTCAAGAATGGAACCGAAATGGAACGATGCGGAATATGATTCGTAGTTTAGCCTCCGATTTGAAAGAACGCGGAGGAATAGATATAGAAGAATCCTTTATAGACGGCACATTTGTTCCTGCAAAAAAAGGGGTCCAAAAGTGGGGAAAACCAAACGTGGGAAGGGTACAAAGATCATGGCAATCGGAGACAGCCAAGGTCTTCCTATCGCCTTTTGCACGGAAAATGCTTCGCCCCATGAAGTCACGTTAGTGGAGCAAACATTAGAAAATCTTTTTATAGAAGAAAATCCAAAACGAATGATCGGTGACAAAGCATACGATAGCGACGGTTTAGACGAACACATTTTGCAACAGTATGAAACGAAAATCATTGCACCGCATAGAAAGAAAAGAAAACAACCGACACAAGATGGTCGAGGATTGAGGCGTTACAAACGACGATGGAAAATCGAGCGTCTTTTTGCCTGGCTTCAAAACTTTAGAAGACTCGTAGTCCGTTATGAATATTACGATTTTAATTTCGATGGGTTTATTGCTCTCGGATGTGCTATGATCCTTCTTAGGCATTTTTGAGATGGGTTCTAAAAGAATTCCTATGCCGACAGTTTCTCAAATATTGAGAGAAGAATTTCTGGACCCCTTAGAAATTACCCCGTATCGTTTAGCAAAAGAATTACACGTATCAACCTCCACTATTTTGGAGATTCTTCATAATAAGCGTAAAGTTACCGTAGACATGTCGTTGAGGTTAGCGAAGTTCTTTGGGATGTCAGATAAGTTTTGGATAAATTTACAGAATGATCTTGAGATAAGAAAACAGAAAGAAAAATTAAAGCTTAAACTTGATAGTATTCAAACACTCCCAAGAACGGGTTGATTAAAAGCCCAAGTGTTTTAACTGTCAGCCTGAACACTGCCCTTCGCAACTCTCGCTTGGCCTTCGGCACATTCGCTTTGTCACTCGGCTTGCGGGACGCGCCTAAGGGCGCTCAAGCCTCACGCCAATTCTTTCGCACGCTTAGGCGTGCTCCAGAACTGCGAACGTCGAGAAGCCTACTTCGTTATGCGACATCGAGCTAATGTTCAATTCTTACTCAGCTGATTTTCAGATTAAGTCAGCTCAAAATTTTGAATTCCTAATTGTTTATCAGTACAGCTGAGTTTGTTCCGTTAATTGAAGTTTAAACTCTTTGAAAAGATTTTGTTTAAAAAATGCTTGCATAATTAATGGTTATTACTTATGTTATAACTATGGATAATCCTGCGGTAAAAAAAACGACAATTCGAGCAATCGGTAATTCATCGGGTGCAACAATACCAAAGGTTCTTTTAGAAAAATATAATTTTCACGAAGGTGATACCGTGTTTCTTTTAGAAACAGAAGACGGTATTTTACTTTCTCCATATGATCCTGATTTTGAAACAGCAATGGATATTTATCAGGAAGGTGCTAAGAAGTATCGAAATGCTATGAAAGAATTAGCTAAATGAAGAAAGAGCCAAAATGGATAAGTAAGAAAATTGCTGAGGCAATTCATTTGGATCAGATAAAACAACATGGCGGTTTGCAGGTGGCTAGAGACGAAGGTCTTCTTGAATCTGCACTTGATAGACCTAAAAATAAATGGTCTTACGATTCAAAAGCGACGATTTTTGAATTAACTGCCTCATTAGGTTTAGGCGTTGCAAAAAATCATCCATTTATAGATGGCAATAAGCGGATATCTTTCCAATTGATGTATGTATTTTTGGGATTGAATGGTTACAAAATAGAAGTAGCAGAAGAAGAGGTAGTTTCAGTAATGCTTCGCGTCGCCGATGGATCTTTAAATGAAGATGCATTAGCAGTATGGTTAAAGGACAGTTCAATTTCTCGTTAACGCTCGACGATCGCCTAACTTCGTCTTCTCGCTCCGTACATTCACTTTCGCACGCTTAGGCGTGCTTCAGAACCGCGAACGTCGGGAAGCCTATATCGTTAAGCGCAAGGTCGCAAATTGCGTTGAGATAAAGTATTTTTGGTTAAAATAAGTTCCTTGACTGTAATACTAATCTGTGATACAAATGAACTATGATAAGTTTGCGTTTGCCGCCAGAATTAGAAAGAAAATTAGATTCCTTTGCCAAATCTGAAGGCAAAAGTCGTTCAGAAATAGTTAAAGATTCTATCTTGGAATACATTAAAAATCATGGGAAAATGAAAACTCCATTTGAATTAGGAAAGGATTTATTTGGGAAGCATGCTTCTGACGTTTCCGATTTAGCTCAAAATCGAAAGAAATATCTTCATCAATCAGTTAAGGGTAAAAATGCAAAACGTAGCTTTAATTGATTCCGGTCCGATCATTGCTTTATTTAATACTAACGATAAATTTCATAAATCTACTTATAAATTTATTAAGTCTTATAAAGGCTCACTATTTTCATCGTGGCCAGTAGTTACTGAAGTTGTTTACTTGCTTGCATTTTCCGTAGAAGCTCAATCTGACTTTTTGGAATGGATTGAACGAGGAAGTATCCAAATCCTAGATATACAATTAGAAGACCTTCGATATATAAAAACCCGAATGAGAAAATATTCCGACTTACCTATGGATTTAGCTGATGCATCCTTAATGTGTATTGCAGAAAGAGAAGGGATTGAACGAATTATTAGTATTGATTCTGATTTTTCTATTTATAAAACATTGAAAGGGAAATTTTTACAAAACTTGTTAAAAGTATAAACGCGACCCAGCGCCTAACTTCGTCTTCTCGCTCCGTTCGGGAACAAGATTTCCACTGCGCCGTTATCCATAAGGGAACGACAGAATAAGCACAAATGCATTTCCCCTACACCCTACTAAAATTCCTGCTTCCAAGCGGCTTTCGCAAGGATGATTTCGCCTACATTTACTTTGCAAACAGATGCCCTTCCTGTGGGACTTTCCTCGAAATCGATATCTCTGATGGAGCACAGCCTCTGATCGCCTGTCGATCCTGCGACGCTAGAACCCATCTCAAAAATACCTAAGAAGGATCAAAGCACACCCGAGAGCAATAAAACCATCGAAATTAAAATCATAATATTCATAACGAACAACGAGTCTTCTAAAGTTTTGAAGCCAAGCAAAAAGTCGCTCAATCTTCCATCGTCGCTTGTAACGTCTTAATTCGCGACCATCTTGTGTTGGTTGCCTTCTATTCTTTCTATGTGGTGCAATAACTTTTGTCCCGTAATTACGCGAAATGGATTCGTCTAAGTTGTCACTATCATATGCTTTATCACCGATCATCCGTTTCGGATTCTCTTCTATGAAAAGATTTTCGAGTGTTCGTTCCACTAACGTGACTTCATGGGGTGAAGCATTTTCTGTGCAAAAGGCGATAGGAAGACCGTGGCTGTCTCCAATTGCCATGATCTTTGTACCCTTCCCACGCTTTGTTTTCCCGACTTTTGGGCCCCTTTTTTTGCAGGAACAAATGTGCCGTCTATAAACGATTCTTCTGTTTCTATTTCCCCGCGTTCCCTAAGATCATTAGCCAAACTGCGGATTATATTTCGCATCGTTCCATTTCGGTTCCATTCTTGAAAACGACGATGACACGTTTGATAGGACGGATAACGATCCGGTAGATCTTTCCATTGTGCGCCTGTTCGTAGTATCCAAAGTATTCCGTTTAAGATTGTACGAGCATCGCTACGCGGACGACCTTTGCCGTCTTCACGCGGGTTAGGCTCAATCATGAGCGGCTCTAAGATATCTCACTGGGCATTTGTCAATTCCATACTTTCAATAGATTGTATTCCCTCTTTAAGTACAACTTAAATATCGATTCGTACTTATCAGATGTTGGTTTTTGAGATGGGTTCTAGATACTTAGTGGGGAATAAGGTCCTGAAGGATAAACTACTCAGAAAACTAAAGGTAAGAAACTCCGTAAAGTTTTCCACTTCTTAAGCCTGTTCGGATAACACACCAATGAAAAGACCCCAGAAATCTCTTTCCGAGTCGCTCATCCGTGGGCTCCCGATCTTTTGCGGACGATCGGTTACTGATCCCTACAAAAAAGAGTACCAAAAATATATCGATCATATCCCATTGTCATAATGCAAAGATTAGAAAGGGAAAAGTTAAAACGTTTGGAAAAGCGTAGGTTGAAGGGAATTCGTTTACTTGAGAAGGGCTATACATGTTATAGAGTAAGCAAAGAGCTTGGAGTCAGTAAGCAATCGGTAATGCGTTGGCGAGATAAATATGAATCGGAAGGAATCGAAGGAGTAAAATGGAATGGCCAACGAGGTCGACCGACCAAGTTGAGCATTTCAGAGAAGAAAGAATTAAAAAGAATCATCTTGAAAGGTCCGATAAGTAACGGTTATCCGAATGAACTTTGGTCAACGTATCGCGTATTGGAAATCATACGAAAAAAATTCGGAGTAACGTATCATCAAGATTATGTGGGAACTCTCTTGCATCAATTAGGGTTTTCGTATCAAAAACCAAAAAGAAGAGCGTTGGAAAGAGATGAAAATGCAATTGAAACTTGGAAAACGAAAACTTGGCCCGGTATAAAAAAAAGCAGAGAATGAAGGGTTTAAGGTCATATTTTTAGATGAAAGCGGAATCAGCCAGAATCCATATACGGTAAAAACTTGGAGCTTAATCGGAAAGACACCGATCCTTCGTCACAAGATGTCTTGGAAAAAGTTATCAGTAATAGGCGCTATTTCTAAAAAAGATTTTTACTTCCAGATCATAAGAGGCTCTGTTAAAAGCCGGGATCTTATTTATTTTTTAAAGATACTTCTAAAGGAAAATCGCAAAAAAATTTTAATAGTCTGGGATAATCTATCTGCCCATAAAAGCAAAGCAATGAATGAATTTTTAAAAGAGAATGAGAAAAGGCTTCGAGTGGAATTTTTGCCTCCTTATGCTCCGGAATTAAATCCGCAAGAATATATCTGGTGTCGTTGGGAGAAAAACTATATGGCTAATTTTTGTCCGGAGAATCTTAGCCAATTGATTCAAAGAACTAAATCTACTTTAGGAATATTGAAATCAAATACAATCAGTTTCGATAGTTATTGGAGACAAGCTGGTATTTAGGTACCATTTTTATAGGGATCAGTAAAGACGATTCACCAACTGACTGGAATCCATCTATCGACACTCAAACAGTACTCTGTAGAATTCCAAAATAAGAAAAAATTCTCAAGCGCCGGCATCAATGAGGAGGACCGGAAGGCCGGGATTCGACTCTATATCAAATGGGAAAAATACAAACAGGCGGAAAACGCAGCGAAAAGCGAATGCCAAAAAATAGAACGGAAACTCTCTGAGATTGCGCCAATGTCGTATTGGAAAAACGAGGAGTGGAAGAAAGTTAAGCCTTAACTTATACCATTCATTTGTTTAGGCCTACTTTTAGCCGCTTGCGGTATTTTTTATTTGACAATGTTCCCAAATTTGGGAACATTTGATTTAATGAGTTTTTCAGTTCGAGAAAAATCCAAGGCAACAAAAAATGCAATGAGAATGCCCAAATTAGAGAGCGCCCGATATAGGACGCTACTTCTCGAATTAGAAAACCTTGGGCCTATTCGGAAAAACTGGTCAAATTTTTCTCCATTAGGAAAGGGGAAATACCACTGCCATCTCTCCTATCATTGGGTGGCATGCTGGGAAAATAAAAGTGGATCGATTGAAATAGAGGTGTACTATGTTGGTAGTCGTGAAAACGCCCCGTATTGATTTGAGGATTAAGGGGAAAGTTTCTGAGAAATTGCTCGGAGCAATTAGGGAGGAATTCGGGAAACGTGTAGAGGTTCAGGATGAGGATGATGTTTCAGTTCCATTCCGAGAAAGCGAATTCTGGAAAAAATATGGGCATCTTGCAACTCCCGGGTCACACATGAAAACCTACCGTGAGATGGCGGGTTGGTCTCAATCCGAACTGGGCCAGAAACTTGGAGGCATAGGACGTTCCCATATTTCTGAATATGAATCTGGGAAACGCCCCATAGGAAAAGATCTCGCAAAAAAACTTGCGAAACTTTTTAAAACATCTCCAGCGATGTTCATTTGAGAATTTTGATTACAATAATACCAACTCGCAAATTGAGGAAACGTTATGCCAATTCATTAGACGTAAGCATAGATACATTCAAATGAACAAATGTTCACTAATGAGACCAAATCTACATTATGGGAAGTTGCCTGTTTATGATGGGTTTTCTTGTTAAGTTTGGGTTGATTGAATAAAAGGTAACTATGCTATATCATTACGTATCAGACTTTTCTAACCATGTTCATCAATTAGTTGTATCAATATCCAAACATCTTTATTTATTAAAGAATGAGGAAATTAAATATCAAAAGAAATCTTTTGATTTAACTCTTAAAAATTACTCAAAATCGACTAAACGTCATTTAATTCATTGCATTATAAAAGATCATTTCAGCGGTGCATCTTATGGCGAAATACATTCAACGGATCAGCATTTTTCGATAGAAAAGTTTTTATTGAACGCTTGGAAAATTAAAAAGGGCTATAAATTTCATGGTCTTCCTAAGTGCTTGATGGCCCCTAAAAGCGTTATAGAACATTTTCCAGGGTTAGGTAATATATTTAAACATACAAACATCAAGCTCATAGAAACGACAAGTGGTTTCCAATCTGGTGCGCCCATAATAATTAAAGAATGGGAAAAACAAATAGGATATGCCCCGATACTTTATAAGCTATTGTCTTTTAGCAAATTACAAGAAAACATAGAATATTTTAATAATGAAATAAATTCATATAAGTCAAATAATTCAGATACATCCAAAATTGATAAATGGTCCGATAATCTCAATCAAACAAATATTATTATAAATGAAACTGATTTTCTTAAAATATTCAATTAGAAAAAGCTTTATAAATAAAAAATTCAAATGAGTTCTGGAAAAGCGAAGGTTGCCATTAAGTGATTAAAAACGCCGTCTAACTTCGTCTCCTCGCTCCGTTCGGGATTTGCTACTGATCCCTATAAAATAGAGTACCGTTAATTTGAGCACAAATCCTATGTTTCGACGCAGAATTTTAGATATTCTATTATGTAGAGATGAGTAAAGAACGTCATTTATACAAAATTGCTGATACTGAAGAAACTTAAGTTCGTCAAAAGTGAAATCGTAACAACATCTCTTAAATATTAAATGGCCTGGGGATATACAAAGAGCACATGAACAAATAGATATTCTAACGTGAATAATAAGGTCGCGATAATGGATACATATAAATTGTTCCTTCAAGATTTGGTTGTTTTATTAAAAGAAAAATTAAAACACTCAAAAACGAATCAAATAGGAAATGATCAATTTGAAAAAGGTGTTAGAATGGGAATTTACGAAACGTTAGATCTAATAAAGTCCCAGGCTGATTCTTTTGGGATATCGTTACAAGAATTGGGTATTGAGAATCTTAGGTTGGAAGAATATTTATAGTTTATATTAGTGCCCTACAATGTATTACTGATTTTCTACATAAAGGAGTAGCACCAATTTTAACACAAATCCCGGTTTAGACGCAGAATTTTGGACACTTTATAAGGAACTAAGAACCGGTCTCAAAACTCCTTGTACTTTGAGAGTGTAATACTATAATTGTGAAATGGACAAATATTATTCAGAGATTCCCGAGGGACTTTGGAAACAAATAGCCCCTTTGATCCCAAAAGAGAAGTCAAAGCCGAAAGGTGGTCGCAATCGCGTTCCAACAAGAGTCGTAATGGCAGGTATCATCTATCGAATGAAAACAGGCTGTCAGTGGCGTGCAATTCCGAATGACTTTGGATCGGGTCAAACTTGTCACAGAAGATTTCAAGAATGGGAACGAGCGGGAGTATTCAAAAAGATTTATAAATCTATTTTAAAATATTATGATGTGAAGAATAAGATAGCTTGGGATTGGGCTTCGATGGATTCCGCAATGGTCAAGGCTCCCAAAGGGGGAACTTAACCGGGAAAAATCCTACAGACCGTGCCAAATTGGGAGTTAAACGGCATATTCTTACGGATGGAAACGGAATTCCATTGGCAATTACGTTGAGTGGAGCGAACGTTCATGATAAACGCAATGTAAAAGATACATTGAATTCCATCTTGGTTTTTTCCGGAAGAAAAAGAAAAAAACCAAAACACCTTTGTTTAGATAAAGGTTATGACTTCAAAGATATAGAAGCATTGATCAAAAGAAGAAACATTCGACCTCATATTCGGAAAAAAGGTGAAAAACCTCTCATTGGTAAATACAAAGGAAAACCTAAACGTTGGGTCGTTGAAAGAACAAATAGTTGGCATAATCGATTCAGAGCTATTTTGATTCGCTGGGAAAGAAAAGCAGAAAACTATCTGGCTTCTCTTTATCTTGCAAGCTCAATCATTGTTTTTAACTTTTTTAATAGGTAGTTTTGAGACCGGTTCTAAGTATAAATTAGCGGTTACTGTCGGCAATAATGTTGTAGGGGCGAATTTCGTAAGTAACTGATGAAATTTAAAGTATCACCTGAATATGAATGCTCTCCTGTTTGGGAGTATAATGAGAGTGGAACAAAGAATATTGATGTGATGTTATTACCGATTTCGATTTCACTTAAGAAACGGATTGAGCAATGGGATAAGATTTTTCAGTCCACATATAACCGGGATAATCCGACAGAATCAAAGTTTTCTACAAAGATGGATGAAGCGCATTGGGATCGTGAAGGAGTGGAAATCTATATAGCCTTATTAAAGGAGATAGGTGTTAGCCATGAAGTCGAATATTATAGATATATTAGATCAGATGAATTATCCTAGTTTAAAAGACGTAATTTTGTTAAACAAATCTCCCACGGAGAAAGCTCAGTGAAACAGTTCTCTACAGATCGCTGCGGCATGGGATGGAGGCGTGGTCAATAAATTGGGAATGAGAGTGATATTAATTATTTCGATCGTATCTTTCAATGTATTGACCGGAGCCGAGAGCCCGTTTTCGAATGAGAACTTTATATTTTAAGCATCTACGTCTTTGTTAGGGTTCAACCGGATATGCTTTCTAAGTTCACGCGGAGATTTCCCTGTAAATTTAATACAAGCCCTATGAAAAGAAGATGGAGAATTAAAGCCGCATTGACCTAGCCCCCGAATTTAGAACCAATTAGAATGTTTGAAATCCTCTGAAAAGCATATAATTTTGGAGGAAAATATGAAGAAACGTTTCAGTGAAGATCAAATTCACAAGATATTGAAGGAATCGGAATCAGGGGCATCGACCTCTGATGTTTGTCGTAAGTATGGAATCAGCGGAAATACTTTTTACCGTTGGCGTTCGAAATACGGAGGTTTAGAACTGAGCGATCTGAAGCGAATGAAGACTTTAGAGGAAGAGAACAGTAAGCTAAAGAAACTATATGCAGAATTAGCTTTAGAAAATGAAGCGATCAAGATGTTACTCGAAAAAAAGTGGTGAGCCGCGAGCAGAAACGAGAGGCAGTTATGTTGATCAAAACGAAACTTGGAGAACGAAAATCCTGTCGTCTCTTGCAAATTTCCAGAACCGTCTTTCGGTATCGTTGCGGACTTCAAGACAAAAACAAGGAATTAAAGGATCGAATTCGTTCTTTAGCGTATAAACATAGAAGAGCGGGATATAGGCAGATCCATTCTTTCATTCGTCAAGGAGAGCATGTAAATCATAAACGAATCTATCGCCTGTATTCCGAATTGGGCTTAAAATACCGAATCAAGCGAAAACGAAAGAGGCTGTCATTGCCTACTGTTCCAAAGATTGTTCCTAAGAAATCGGAGGAAAGATGGTCAATGGATTTCATGTCGGATTCGCTCTATTCGGGAAGAAGATTCAGAATTTTGAATATTATCGATGACTTCGGTCGATTCGCAGTCGTAACGAAGGCGGAATTCTCAATTACTTCAGAAAGATTAGTAAGGATTTTGAATGAAGTATCCGAAGTCCGTAGTCTACCAAAACAAATTGTTGTGGATAATGGTCCCGAATTCACATCAAAAACATTTTTACGATGGGCTTTCGAAAAAAGAGTCGATATTCATTTTATCACACCGGGCAAGCCTACTGAAAATGCCTTCATCGAGAGCTTTAACGGAAAAATGCGAAACGAATGTTTAAATGAAAATTGGTTTAAAGATATCGAAGAAGCCCGGCGCCTCATCGAAGAGTGGAGAATCTTCTACAATTCAGAAAGGCCACATAGCTCACTCGGGGGATTAACTCCGGAGGAATATTTAAGACGCTCTGCTTAAGAGGATTTTCACACATTACGCTGGTACTAAAAATGGGGGCATGTCAGCATTCGAGAGCGATTCTCAAAAAATTGGAGCGGATGAAAATTTGTCATTATTAAGAAAGAATCTAATTGCTGAATTAAATGAATATCAGCCAAGGAAAAAATTCAGCTTAAATACAAGTATTGGAATTCCAGAACTTGGTTGGGAGGGATTTTGGAAATTCATGTCCGGAGCATTTTTCGGGATTATTATGCTTTTTTACGGTATTTTTTCGACAGAAGAAGATAAGAAGGATACGATTATCGGCTCTATCATGTATTTAGTCGTTGTTGGCGGAATCTTTTATTTTATTCCCATTATATTTTTTCCATGGGTCAATTATTTTCTATTACCCATAGTGCCATTTGTTCTCTTATTAGGATTTTCAAAAATTTCAAATAATTAAAAGACTGGCCATCGCCTAACTGCGGCTTCTCGCGGCGCTTCGAGATTGCTCCGCAACTCTCGCTTGGCCTTCGGCACATTACTTTGTAGCTTCGACTTGCAAGACGTTCGCTAATGCTCACTCAAGTCTCGCTCCAACTCCTTCGCGCACAGGCGCTTCGGAGACGCAACGTCGAGAAGCCTATTTCGTTAGTTGCAATTGCCCTAAAATTTATAGAAAAAGCAGGGAACTTATCTATAAATTTTAATAGAAGAAACTCATTTCTAAATCATTAAATTTGATTCTAAAAAATTGCTGACAAATTCTCAGAAGTATATACAATGTATATATAGGGAATTTATGGAATCAATTATTCAAAAATGGGGTAATAGCTTAGGAATTAGAATTCCAAAAGCAATGGCAACGGAATTAGAGTTAAATGACGGAAGCCACGTTGAATTACAATATGAAGGGAATAAGATTGTAATATATCCAATGAAAAAAGCTTCATTAGAAGAAAAACTTTCTAAAATTACGAAACAAAATCTTCACTCTGAAATATCAACTGGTAACTCAATAGGTAAAGAAGCTTGGTAAAGAGTAGAAAATATACTCCTGAAAAAGGAGATATAGTTTGGCTGAACTTTACCCCGCAAGCAGGTCATGAACAAAAAGGTCGTAGACCAGCTTTAGTTTTGTCACCTAAAGAATATAATTCGAAAACTGGATTAGCAATTTTCTGTCCGATTACTAGTAAGATTAAAGGTTATCCATTCGAGGTAACAATTAAATTGAAGAAAATTGATGGTGTAATTCTTTCTGATCAAGTGAAAAACTTAGACTGGACTATTCGTGAAGCTGAATTTATAGAATCAATAAATAAAGTTTCTTTGAAAGAAGTTTTAGATAATATTAAGTTATTAGTATTTTAAATTATGGGCTACGGCACGCGCCGCCTTCCTCCGAGACTACAAAATGAATTGGAACCGAATCGCTGAAATTGCGAATATTCTTGAGCAGAAGAAAGTCAAAAGTAAGGCCAAGGAACTGTTCGATAGAGTGATTGACGGTATGCAGAATGGTAATCCAGGGGTGGCAATCGGTTTCGGAAGAGCAATCTCTGATTGCCGCGATGCTGACCTAGAACTGATGAACTTAGCATTCGAACTTGAGCGTTTGGCGAAAGAATAGCTCCCACAGGACCTGTACTGGTTGTGGTGAACATATGGTACGCGCCGGAAAAACTCTGTGGCCGCAACTTTGATCATGCAAACAATCAGATTTAGATCAACATTATCGCTTGGCGTTGAGTGTCGAGGAGATTGCCTTTTGCGCGCAATGCGGAGGGATGTTAGGTGATCCTTACAATCCACGGCAGATCAAGAGTGGAGTCCTAACGGTTTCCAACTACGGCGGCGCTGCCGATCGCTGGTATGAAACCTTCACTATTCAGTTTCGCCGGGGGACGCTACGAACTTATCGGTTATACAGTCGGCGGCTTCTCTGCGGTCGATGAATGCCATGCAACGGACATCGATATCAACTTGCTTACCAGCAAAGCCCGCCTGCGTAAGGATGTATCAAAGGGAACCGGATGCGAAACGAACGAGCAATGGACGAACTGGAAGGCCACGTTCCCTTTCTATCTTAAGGCTCGCAACACTTGGAAACTCCCGAGTGAGGCTAACTTTCCAAAGTTCTTCACTACGAAATAGCGCAAGTACGGCGGCACTACTTTGCACATTTGCCTCAGTGTCGAGGCCGCGGGCCCCTCCCCCGCCGGTACCAATTTATTCTTGAGTTTAAAAGACATTGTATTTTAAATTAGATAGAAACAAATGACATTCACATATCTTGTAAGATATGGATTGCTATGCGAAATTCGTTAAAATCAAGTTATGCGCCATTATATAGCGATGCAAGGCACCGATCAGCATGAGCTTCAAACCAATCAACATCGACTCCCTTTTCGTAAAGATCCGCGAAGGTGAATCGCGTCTACGTGGTGATCTCGCGAACCTCTGGGAGCTCATCGTTGTTTATCCCGCCCATTGGCAACATCGGACTAGCCCGGTTTTAGCTTCCAAGTTCTGGGTCGTTGCTATCTTTGGCGAACATGTCATTTGGTACAATGACATTGAAGAAGGGTTCAATATTTCACGGTACAACGAACACGGAACAATCGGAGAATACTGGGCGAATCAGGACGATCTTGACGAGTGTGTCCGTCGTGTTCATGGAATGATATACTGGGGTGGTAAACCCGAAGGCCAAGTTAGCGGCCCGATTCCGGGGCTTTATCCGTCGCGATAACTGCCATGGTAATGGCGCAAACTTCCAACTAAAAGCTTCGCTCGCAATGTCGTTTAGCCTCTTTCGTTAACTGTAGTCTCTTAAAATTCTTCTGATGAAAAAATAAACTTGTAAAATATCTCAATATGAGATATAATTTATTTTGTGCATGTAATAAGTAAGCGAAAAATTACAGAATTTATTGAACAATATCCAAAATCGAGATCTTCATTGGAATTATGGTATAAAGTCTTTAGTAAAACGGATTTTGATAATTTTCCTCATTTAAGAAAGGTCTTTCCTTCAACAGATATTGTACAAAATTTATTCGTTTTTAATATATCTGGGAATAATTATAGGCTTATTGCTGCTATTCACTTTAATAGGAAGAAAGTTTACATCAGGGAAATTCTAACCCATTCTGAATATAACAAAGAAAAATGGAAGGTGTGAAATGATAGCTGAATTAGAAAAAGTAAAAAACGTATGGTCTGAGATTAAAGAAGTTATTTCATATCCGAGAACTCAGAAGCAATATAAGAAACTTGTAGAAATATTAGATAATCTAATTGATGAGGTAGGTAACAACGAAAAGCATTCGTTGGCTCCATTAATGGAAACAATTGGAAATATCATTGAATCATATGAATTTGATCACTTTATAGAGATTGAATCTGATCCAATTGAAATTTTAAAATCTTTAATGGAAGAGCATGGGTTATCTCAAAAAGATATGAAAGAACTCGGTAGCCAAGGCGTTGTATCGGAAATTTTAAATGGTAAAAGGGAATTAAATGTAAGACAAATCAAAGTTTTGTCTAAAAGATTTAATGTTTCTCCTGCAGTTTTTATTTAGAATTTTAGTATCAAAGCGACTAAGGTATATTTGGTTGTTATTACTGATCCCTGTAAAATAGAATACTGTTAATTTGAGCATCAATCCCGTGTTTACTACTGATCCCTATAAAAAATAAGTACCTAAATACCAGCTTGTCTCCAATAACTATCGAAACTGATTGTATTTGATTTCAATATTCCTAAAGTAGATTTAGTTCTTTGAATCAATTGGCTAAGATTCTCCGGACAAAAATTAGCCATATAGTTTTTCTTCCAACGACACCAGATATATTCTTGCGGATTTAATTCCGGAGCATAAGGAGGCAAAAATTCCACTCGAAGCCTTTTCTCATTCTCTTTTAAAAATTCATTCATTGCTTTGCTTTTATAGGCAGATAGATTATCCCAAACTATTAAAATCTTTTTGCGATTTTCCTTTAGAAGTATATTTAAAAAATAAATAAGATCCTGGCTTTTAACAGAGCCTGTTATGATCTGAAAATGAAAATCTTTTTGAGAAATAGCACCGATTACTGATAACTTTTTCCAAGACATCTTGTGACGAAGGATCGGTGTCTTTCCGATTAAGCTCCAAGTTTTTACCGTATATGGATTCTGGCTGATTCCGCTTTCATCTAAAAATATGACCTTAAACCCTTCATTCTCTGCTTTTTTTTATACCGGGCCAAGTTTTCGTTTTCTAAGTTTCAATTGCATTTTCATCTCTTTCCAACGCTCTTCTTTTTGGTTTTTGATACGAAAACCCTAATTGATGTAACAGAGTTCCCACATAATCTTGATGATACGTTACTCCGAATTTTTTTCGTATGATTTCCGATACGCGATACGTTGACCAAAGTTCATTCGGATAACCGTTACTTATCGGACCTTTCAAGATGATTCTTTTTAATTCTTTCTTCTCTGAAATGCTCAACTTGGTCGGTCGACCTCGTTGGCCATTCCATTTTACTCCTTCGATTCCTTCCGATTCATATTTATCTCGCCAACGCATTACCGATTGTTTACTGACTCCAAGCTTTTTTGATACTCCGTAGCACGTGTAGCCCTTTTTCAAGAGAGCAATTTCCTTCAACCTACGTTTTTCCAAACATTTTAACTTTTCCCTTTCTAAGTTTTGCATTATGACAATGGGATATGATCGATATATTTTTGGTACTCTTTTTTATAGGGATCAGTAATATCACCTGATTGTGGATTTATGATTTCAATATAATTTTCTGCATTGCAAACTGCAGTTTCCGGGTTTTCTACTAGAACCCATCTCAAAAACCAACAAATGATAAGTACAATTTATTTTTAAAGCTGTACACAATCGTAAAATAAAAATCACTGAAAGAATGGATTTAAGCAACGATCAATGGAAAATATTGGAGCCTCTGATAATTGAGCCTAACGTTCGTGAAGATGGAAAAGGTCGTCCTCGTATGGATGCTCGTTCAATCTTAAATGGAATTCTTTGGATATTGCGCACAGGAGCTCAGTGGAAGGAATTGCCGGATCGTTATCCTCCATATCAAACATGCCATCGTCGCTTTCAAGAATGGAACCGAAATGGAACGATGCGGAATATGATTCGTAGTTTAGCCTCCGATTTGAAAGAACGCGGAGGAATAGATATAGAAGAATCCTTTATAGACGGCACATTTGTTCCTGCAAAAAAAGGGGTCCAAAAGTGGGGAAAACCAAACGTGGGAAGGGTACAAAGATCATGGCAATCGGAGACAGCCAAGGTCTTCCTATCGCCTTTTGCACGGAAAATGCTTCGCCCCATGAAGTCACGTTAGTGGAGCAAACATTAGAAAATCTTTTTATAGAAGAAAATCCAAAACGAATGATCGGTGACAAAGCATACGATAGCGACGGTTTAGACGAACACATTTTGCAACAGTATGAAACGAAAATCATTGCACCGCATAGAAAGAAAAGAAAACAACCGACACAAGATGGTCGAGGATTGAGGCGTTACAAACGACGATGGAAAATCGAGTGTCTTTTTGCCTGGCTTCAAAACTTTAGAAGACTCGTAGTCCGTTATGAATATTACGATTTTAATTTCGATGGGTTTATTGCTCTCGGATGTGCTATGATCCTTCTTAGGCATTTTTGAGATGGGTTCTAATAAAAACTTTAATTTTTGAATATCGGACGTTGGGCCATTCAATTTTTTTAAATGATTATAATCAGATACGGCTACAGAAATAATTGTTAATCGATTCATTTATTTTTGCAAAAGATTAATTTGTTCACCATCTTTATAGTAAACGATACGTGTTCGTGGTCTTTTCTTAAGAAAAATACTTATAGGAAATTTTTTTCTTAATATGGGATATTGTTCAGTTCGATTTAATTTATTAAGAACGATTTTGACTACTTGTCGTCCACAAGGGGCAACCATATAATTTTCAAATGAAACCGGTTTGATACTTAATCTGTTTTTTCGAAAAAGAATTAATACCGATCTTACTTTTAAAGGTAACGTCCGAAATAACCTAACCGAAATCAGAATAGGGTAAATACAAACAAAACAAGTAAGTAATCTGTAAAATAGATTATCCGTAAAAATGAATATAGTATAAAAAAATATTGCATTCAAAAGTAAAATGATTAGCGGAAAAATAGAAAGTCTTATTTTATCTATAGTAGTGATCATTATCTTTATTTATCAGTGAACGCATCTTGTTAGAATAATTCACTGATCTTGTTTCTACTCAATAACGTTATAAAACTTTGCCAATAGATCTAACATTTGTTCGTCAGATCCATTTTGAACGGCGATGGTAGTTGATTGCGTATGTGCCTCATAATATAAATAATAAGTTGGACAAAAAACTAAACAAACTTTATCCATTTCATACCCAATTTCTTTAATGCTATTTTTCGTTAAAAGTTTAACTTCTCTTTTTGTAGGAATGCAATACCATTGAATAGTCTCTTTGACCTCTAAAGCTCTTAAATTCGTAATAATAAGTTTTCCGTGTATTCTTGTTCCAAAAAACTTTGCGATAATTCTAAAAGTATTTCCAAGAGCCCTTTGTATTAGGTTATTCCCTCTATTCCAAAAATCAGCTTCGAGTTCAAAGACCTTTTTTTCATCTGTTAGTAACGTGATTTCTTTCATAATTTTTTCCTGATAAATGTGAATTCGATTCTAAAATGATTGAAGCAAAAAGCACAGGCGATTTGCTCCAATTTCTTTGATAATCGTTTTTCAAAATTAATTAAGTCGAGGCTGGTTCGGGATCTGGGAGATCCTTTTCAAGTTGAGACTCATTATTTGTTGATGCAACGTTTTCTTTTTTCGGTACTGGAGAAGAACTTCTAAGATAGGTGTTGGCGGCCTTCTGTATTTTTTTCTTAGCGTCCAAAGCCTTATCCCCTTCCAATACATCTCTTTTGATGATATCGGATCTTAAAACTTCTTCGATTTCTTCATTCTCAATCTTAACGCCCGGAGTGAGTCGTTTTAACTCTCTCTTTATAACGTCCAAGATCGTTTCAGTCAATATCATCTGACCTACATAATATTTACTTAAGGCTTGCTTTTGAGAATGATACTCGTCAAGAAGGGATTTTCCAAGCGCCTCTTTACAAAGATAATAAATAGGTTCGATATGATTTTCGTTCTTCGGGTTGATATTAGAAAAATTAATCTCATATACAAGTTCCTTATCTATTGGCTTGGAAAACGTTATTCTATAGATTTGCCAATTCATTCCATTGGTTAGGATAACCCACTCTATGCCAGCGTTTGCACCGTAATCAACAGCCTGCTTAATGTGATCGTCTTTTAAATCCAAGCCAATGGCCTTAATCTCCATCAAGAGTTTAATCTTGCCATCGATCTTGATAGCCAAATCACAGAATGTTTTTTTGATCACATGTTCTGTTGTTATTTCTGAGTACTTGTCATAACCAAAAACTTCCGAGAGCATATCTGTAATCACGACTACAGTATCCGATTCATTTACATCCCTTGTTTTCGCCGAATTTAAGATTGGTTGAAATTTCTTTAAACCAGCAGAGATCCTTTCAAAAACTTTTATAGGTATTGCCATACGTTTTTTACTGCTCTGAATCCGCCAAGGCAACTATGGATTGAGCCCATTTAACATATTTTAAATTTGCTAAATCTCGAACTGTTTTTATGTTAAACGCTTTTTGGAGATATTCCGCATCGCCTTCGCTCAATCCCTGTAATGCCGATACTGGAGAATCTGCGATCTCCAAAAGCTTCTTTGTTTCGAATGGCTTATCTAAGGCTTTATTGATATTCATTTCACACCCTCGTCATATTATTTTGATTTTGGCAAAATAAAACGAATGTGTCATAGGAGTCAAATTATTTTAAAACAATTGTGTCATTATATTAAAGAGACATAATATAAATTACAATTGACGGGGTTGAATTGCTACAAATGTATTTCTCTGATTCTCACTTTCGAAATTGTTAAAACCGCAAATTTTCCGATAAGATCAGAACCGTGTTGATTGATAAGTTTTAAAAGTGTTTTAGTAATTTCTAAAAAATCTTTTGGATGATAACGCAATAGTATAATACCAAGTGGATTTGCATTATGAGCAAATACCCATTCACCAAAATCTTTGTCTAAGGTTAAGACTATTGAATTAAATTCTTTAGCAACATTAAGAACTTCTGAATCACTATAACCACGATAGTCTTCGATTACAGATTTAACATGATACCCTGAATTTCTCAGTTCTTGAATTATTCGAAAATCAACGTTTTCATCCGCAAGAATGTTAACTTGCAAGCAAACTTTCTCGTGATATAACTTCGCTAGAGTAAGATAGACATGCCAAAATATCATCTCTAACGATTCCAGGAGTTGCGGTTAGAATTTCTTCAATTGACAATCCCTCTCCTAATCTTTCGAGGATAAGTTCTACAGTAATCCGGGTTCCTTTTATAACCGGCTTCCCTAACATAACATTTGGATTGGCACTTAATCTATTTTTATAATCCATATATCGAAAATAGATTAAATTTGGTTTTTGTCAAGGATTCACTGAAGGCTATTTAAACTTTGAAATGAAATTTTCTTCAACTAATTAAACGCCTTGAAGGGAAAGGCTGTGTATCTTAGGTCGGGCTTCAGCCCACTCTTGTTGCCCCTCTAATCCATTTTTCAAAGCGTTGTTGGATTTAGTTAATTCCTTGATTTTCTTTTCTCTCTCTTCTAAAATACTCAGAATCTTTTTGATTAACTCATCTTTACGTTTTAACTCTTTGTCTTTTTCACTCGAAATTTTATCATGCTCATCTTTCGAAATATACTCCCCAACCGAAAGAGGATCCTGGATTTTTTTTCCAAGTTCAACCAGTTCCTCCCGGCTTGCGTTCTCAAAAGACTTTTGGACAAAGTTCAGACTCTCGGAATATTTTTCAGCGAGGAAACGCCTTACCTTTCCCCAGAGTTCTTCATTTACAGGCTCTTCAACGCAATCAAAAAGAGATTCGTAGCCTAATTTCTTGATCGAAGTGAAAAAATATTCGAACATAAGATTGATGATTCCTGCGACCGCTTCTTGGGGCGCATCGCTTTCGTAACCCTGGGAATATTCCAAACACGTTGCGTAGTATTTTATTGCACTTTCCTCGTAATAAACTTCCTCGACCACAATGTGAATCAAAGGGAAATATACTTTTTGGGAAGTTGGGTTATGTCTTGCAGATAGGCCGATTCTTAAATAATCTTGTATTCGACTTTTCATGCATTCCTCGTTCAATTTCTCTCTGTCTTGTATTTAAGACTGTATCTTTTTTTATTTATCTGTGAAGGTTCAAAAATACTCGTATCGCCTCAGTATTTTGCGTTCTTATAATTTTCCGTAAGTTTTAAAAAACGCATCTTCAAAAGCTCTATCCTGTACGATCAGATTAAAGCGTTCGAGCGCTTTCTTTTCCGAAAAATCCAGAGAGGAATCATTTGATGCTGTCCTTTTTTTTAAAGTCCCATTTTGGATGCGCTCAATAAATTTTGCACTTGCCCGCCTTGTTTCCTCGCTAATCAGTGTATCAAATTCATTTCGATTGTCGTTCATGCTGTCCGTTTCCTTTTGTTTACGTACGCCAAGCTCTTTAGCTATCCTATAACAACTATACCCACGTTCAAGGAGTCGAATGCCTTTCAATCTACGCTTTTCTAATTGTTTTAAATCTTTTTTATTTGTTATCTTCATGGGTTACAATTTTAGGCCACCTCTTTATTTGGGTACTATTTTTTACAGGGTGAGTAATACCTTTATACACGAACCTCTATTAGCTTATCATATATTAATCATTTACTCTATTATCTGGATGTGTGAAAGTATATTCAAACTCGTAAAATACTAAGAACCGGTCTCAAAACTCCTTGTACTTTGAGAGTGTAATACTATAATTGTGAAATGGACAAATATTATTCAGAGATTCCCGAGGGACTTTGGAAACAAATAGTCCCTTTGATCCCAAAAGAGAAGTCAAAGCCGAAAGGTGGTCGCAATCGCGTTCCAACAAGAGTCGTAATGGCAGGTATCATCTATCGAATGAAAACAGGCTGTCAGTGGCGTGCAATTCCGAATGACTTTGGATCGGGTCAAACTTGTCACAGAAGATTTCAAGAATGGGAACGAGCGGGAGTATTCAAAAAGATTTATAAATCTATTTTAAAATATTATGATGTGAAGAATAAGATAGCTTGGGATTGGGCTTCGATGGATTCCACAATGGTCAAGGCTCCCAAAGGGGGAGTTTAACCGGGAAAAATCCTACAGACCGTGCCAAATTGGGAGTTAAACGGCATATTCTTACGGATGGAAACGGAATTCCATTGGCAATTACGTTGAGTGGAGCGAACGTTCATGATAAACGCAATGTAAAAGATACATTGAATTCCATCTTGGTTTTTTCCGGAAGAAAAAGAAAAAAACAAAACACCTTTGTTTAGATAAAGGTTATGACTTCAAAGATATAGAAGCATTGATCAAAAGAAGAAACATTCGACCTCATATTCGGAAAAAAGGTGAAAAACCTCTCATTGGTAAATACAAAGGAAAACCTAAACGTTGGGTCATTGAAAGAACAAATAGTTGGCATAATCGATTCAGAGCTATTTTGATTCTCTGGGAAAGAAAAGCAGAAAACTATCTGGCTTCTCTTTATCTTGCAAGCTCAATCATTGTTTTTAACTTTTTTAATAGGTAGTTTTGAGACCGGTTCTAAGTCTATATCTCCGGAACGATAGGCACCTCGTGAATAGATCGAGACGACGGCACCTCCTACTAAAACGGACTGAATACCTTTGTTAGCCAAATGCCATCCCACAAATTTCCAAAGCCCTTCTTCGTCTGCGTTAACCCAGTCAGGTTCATCCATAAACCGGTTTCCCCTTTTGTCTTGGCCTTCTTCTAGTAGAAAAGATTAATTCTTTCTCTTCAATGGATAATGAATTGTAAAAAATAGCCAGAATGCCTTTGATCGGTTTCACAAAGGGAGACTTTGGATTAAATGCAAAAACTCTTGATCGACCAATGTTTCTTGCGACAATAATTCCCGTTTTCTCAAAGCGCTCAAGCTGAAGTCTAATCGGGGTGACTGCCGTTCCATAATCAGCCGCGATTGCCGATGAGTGAATCTCGTTATAATGATACAGGTGTAATAAAACTCTTGAGGCTGTTCTATTTCCAAAGATTCCGTCGAGGATCATTTTTGAAGCGTAATGTATTCCCTTTTTATTATCAACTATAATATAGTCTATATAGACTAATTTTTAGTCAATGAAAAGTAGGGCTACTGCCCTCAATAATAGCCGATTTCAAATTGTGCAAGGGGAGGATTCAATTGAACAGTATACAAATTAAATATACTTTACAAATATTTGCTTAACTTCCCATAATGTGAATTTGGTCGCATTATGAACATTTGTTCATTTCTTCCAAATGAGGATTGTATATTTTAGCTACGTCAATTTTACTCCTAGTGATAATCTACAATTTCAACCTCTTCGATATAACAAATGCGAAAACGATTGTGGATTGATATGGGTAGTATCTCTGTGGCAGGAGAGGGTTACAGTGAGTAAACAAGAATCGGACTACTATATTTTTAGAAGTGCTCTTACAGAGAATTGTGCTCGTCTTACTACAAGACCTTGGTCGGAACTTCCACGCAGATATCGGACCTGGATGTCGGGTGAACGCATTCCCATCGAAATTCCTCAGCCATTGAAGCACGAGATCGAGCCCGAAGACGAAGGGGAGATGATTCCTTATTTCTCCGCAGGTATTCCCCTCATGTCTCATGTCCTTATCGAAACACTCCGCGGAACTGGCGTGGACAATCTGGATCTTTACCGAGCTGTGATCAGCGAAACGCAAACCGGACGGAAATATGAGAATTATTCGGCTGTAAACATTATAGGGTTGGTCTCCTCCGTATCCGTCAGCAAGCCGCTCCTTGGAGATATACCGATAAACGTTAGCTGGTTCGACAACGGATTAGTGATCGCGCCCGAACAAACCCATGGGTTATTGTTATTTCGACTTACCGAAAGTGTGGATCTCGTCATAATTCATCGTAGCGTTAAGGAGGCATTGGAGAAAACAGGACTCCCACGACTTAGTTTTGTAAACGCAACTGACCATCGCGGTTGAGAATTCAATGCCGTCAACTTAAGAAACACAACTGTAGCCAAGATCAATTTGCTGAGTTTTTAAAGTGTGTCGGAACTCATTTTAGTGGATGGTTGACCTTGTATGTTGTAACCCTTTTCTTGTCTGGAAATTTGGTTCAATATGTGATCTGGCGCTTTTTTGTAGAAGGGCTTTCTCTTTTTTTCCTCCTTACGCCGAACTCACGTTAAATAATACGCATAACTCCCTTTAGTACTATTAATAATATTCGAATTTTTGTATGCTTTCTCGGTAAGTTTTTCGAGTTCTTCCTCACTCTTTGTAGGGTATCCTATATTTGATAAATTGCTCATATTATTCCTGCAATCAAATTTGCCAAAATTGCACCTAACGCAATAGGTTCTCCGACGTTCGCCGGAGGCGAATGTATCCGAGTAGCGGCGCCGTGCTTGCGCTATTTCGTAGTGAAGAACTTTGGAAAGTTAGCCTCACTCGGGAGTTTCCAAGTGTTGCGAGCCTTAAGATAGAAAGGGAACGTGGCCTTCCAGTTCGTCCATTGCTCGTTCATTTCGCATCCGGTTCCCTTTGATACATCCTTACGCAGGCGGGCTTTGCTGGTAAGCAAGTTGATATCGATGTCCGTTGCATGGCATTCATCGACCGCAGAGAAGCCGCCGACTGTATAACCGATAAGTTCGTAGCGTCCCCGGCGAAACTGAATAGTGAAGGTTTCATACCAGCGATCGGCAGCGCCGCCGTAGTTGGAAACCGTTAGGACTCCACTCTTGATCTGCGGTGGATTGTAAGGATCACCTAACATCCCTCCGCATTGCGCGCAAAAGGCAATCTCCTCGACACTCAACGCCAAGCGATAATAATGGTCGTAAGTTTGTTCGAGAACGAGCAAGGTGCGGCGCTCACCATCTGGAGAATCTACGACGAGGACTAAGTCTGAAAAGGTATCCAAATTCATGTCGCCCGCAATCGCTTCCTTAAGCTTCCAATTGGGCGCGACAAAATCCTCAGCGCGCTGGCCAACAGCGGTCTTTGGTTGGGCCAGAAGCGCTAAAAGTTAGTATTGCGATGAAAACTTTAGCAAACATGCCGCATAAATACCTAATAACAACTAAATATACGAATGTCATAAAGACACATTATTCAATCAACCCAAACTTAACAAGAAAAACCCATCAGAATAAGAAACTCCCCATAATGTAGTTTTGGTTATGTTACTCATCTCTATATAACAGAGTGTCTAAAATTCTGACTCTAAACGTGGGATTTGTGCTCAAACTAAAGGCACTTTATTTTGGATCAGTAGTAAACATTTGTTCACTTTAAAAAAGGAAATAATTTATTTTTACTTTTTCATTTTGTGCAACTTAGAATTTTTTTTGTTTTTCTCAACAGAATGGGAAGAATTCGATTTTAGAGAAATCCATTTTCCTTGAGGGTCTTTTCGGTAAGTCCTGTAATTTCTAAAACGGTCTTTAAATCAATCCCTTTCTTTAGCATCTTACCGGCATCTTCCAGTTTCCCTTTTTCAATACCCTTCTCGATACCTTTTTCAATACCCTTCTCGATACCTTGGCGCATCCCTTCCGAAATGAGTCTTTCCGCGGTTGTCATCGTCAATTCCTCATATTGTTCCAATTTAGATCGTTGAAGGACTCCCTTCAATTCCGATGGCTTCAAATCTCGAACCCAGTAAATATACAATAACAGTTTCCGTAAGATTGCAACCCTTTTCGATTCTTCCTCGATTCCAAGTAATAGGGAAAATAACCCCGGTAAGTGAGAAATAAATTCCAAATCTCCTTCCCGGATTCTTTGAACCACTCCCAGAGTCACTTGAAAAGTGATACTTTCCAATTTCTCCTTCAATTCTATCCCTTTCAAATCGAACAAGTCGATCCTAAAATCCGGGATAAAGTCCTTGAGAATTTCCGTTTCTTGTTTCGTTAAAACGAATTGTTCCAAAAATCGATCTCCCAATTTCCACTCTTTTTCTCCGTGATAGAATACGAACGGGATTACGACCGATAACTTCTCTTCATTCCTTTGTTGGTTTCGATAGATTTCTGTGAGATATCCGAGTAGTTGGATGTAGATGCTGTTTTCTAAATAACTTTTGTGTTCGAAGAGTAAATACACATTGGTCCGATTTCCGGACTTGAGCGGGATTTGGAACAGTAGGTCGGTTTGTTCTTGTTTTAATTCTTCGCTTACAAAACTCGATTCGGACAATTCTAAGTTTTCCAAGTCGAGTAGTTCTACCACTTCCCGCGGGAGTGTGTTTTTGAAGAAAGTGGCTGCCTCTTTTTTGTCCTGAAATGTTTCTCGGATCAATCGATCGTGCGGATTGTTCACTTCGGTCATCCGATATCTTTGGGATATCGTTTGGGCAGGTCAATTGCATTTAGGAATGTGCTTCACGCTCAAGACTTAAGCTTTCCAGTATTATATATTTCGATTATATTCCCGCCTTCGATTCCTTTATATCATTTCGATTCCCCTATTCTTCCGTAAAAAGCGGATTTCGAAATTTTTTAAAAATCTATTTTAAAATTAGCCGAATCCAAAATGACACATTATTGAACGAAAAAAGATTAAATGATTGTAATTTTATTATAATGTGACATAATTATGATTATGTCACAAATAACTACAAAAACATACCCTCGTGCAAAAGAAAAAATTGAAGTTAAGACGATTGTAGGATTAGAGTCACCGGAAGAGCTAAAAAAAGTAAAAGAATTTGTATCCAAAGTATATGCTGAATCTGGATATTCACATTCTTCTTGGAAAAACATTAATTATGACCCTTGGTCAACTTGGTTTTATGCAGAGGACGAGAATACTGACAAAATCCTAGCCGCTATGCGGATAATTGAAAAAAGGCCGGATAATGTTATCCCTTTGGAAGTTGCTGTCGTTTGGGGACAACCGCTTCTCAAACAATATAAAGTTATAGAAGATAACGTAGCAGATTGGAATTCAGTCTCATTTCTACCAACGAGCAAAAGCGGAAGAGCTTGCGCCATTCTTTTCAAATCAGTCGCGAAACATTGCTTGGAGAAGAATTATTCCATAGTCTATGGAATGTACAACCCGGAATCAAAAGGAATTGAAAGAATCTATTTTAGAGCAGGAGTTACACACTCCCAAAAATATCCTGATTTAATGTATTTTCCTGGCTTTTATCTCAAAGGAGAATTTTGTCAATTTAGAATTATTGAAATCAAAAAAGAATCTTTACAAGAAATTGCTTCAAATTTAAGTTAAATATGAGCAATTTTTATGAATTCTATAATTTTTTATAATATAATAATTGGCTTTTTTCTTTTATTTCTTGGATGGTATGTAAATCGAATTCCCAGTCAAAAAATTGTACAAAAATACTTTTTTAGGTTATGTGTCTCTCTTGCTATTTGGAGACTTTGTTTTGGATTTCGTTACCTTATCCCTTTTGAATTCCGAGAAATTGTGTTGAATTGGATGTTGATTCCTATTTTATTCGTCCCTTATTTATTTTATTCACTTGTAAGATCCTTATTCGGAAACAATACCGTTTCTGGTCGTTGGACTTTTTTCATCAATTCAATGATACTTTGTTATCTAATTTTTACGGCTGCCACGGGTTTAGTTGCCAAAATCCAAGACCACTCAACATTTACTTATCAACCTACTTATAATTATCATCTAATCATCGCCTACTGTGTAATTTACATTTCCTTTTCTTTTACTATATTAGTAAAAACTGCTTTTCAAAGCCGTGGGGATCTCAGAGTCAGAGCCTTTCTTCTATCTTTAGGAACTTTTATAGCATTTACTGTTACTATTTTTTGTGTTTATATTCTTCCCTTTTATGGACATTTCTATTCATCAGAAGCAGTGCTGGGACTTTTCCCATCATCTATTTTCTGGGCAGTTGCAATCTTACACTACGATGCTTTTGAAATTAGAGAAAATATTTTAAAAGGCGAGCGTTTACCGTTACTCAATCGAATTTTTTCCTTTCCGGTTCTTGGATTATATAATCTTCTCGATTCGCCAGAATATGGATTTAAGCTTTTAAACAGTAAATCTATGCTGACCCTTGATATTTTAATAGAAGACCATAAGCTCCGAAAATCTACGAATTTAGATATAGTGGATATATCTGGAATCCTTGCAAATCGATATAAAAAACGAATTCGTTAGATTTTACGAATTTACTTAAACTTTATAAAGTCGGTTGAAAAGAAACGATAGTTTTGACGAACATGAATTAAAATTTATTCTTCTTTTTTCTTCAATCTTTTTACCATATCCTCAATGACAGCTCTATCTTCGGAGCTTAAAGTTAAAAAGTCCTCAATCAGCTTTTTAACTCCAGGTATTCGTTCTATTTTTCGTTGTAATTGTATATCGGAATTTAATGCCGTAATTTCCTGAGAATTTCTTTTTTGGTCCTTTTTAGATCCATTTCCAGTTAAAATCCATTCTTTTCGAAATCCAAATTTATATTCGATTACCATTGCAACAGGTTCTGAAACCTCCCTTTCTCCAGCAATAATATTGGAAACTTGCTGCTTGGAAATACCCGCCTCTTCTCCAAACCGACTCTGAGTCATTCCCGTTTCAGAAATGATATAAGCAAGTCTTCCGGATTGTGTCTTTAAATTAAAAGTATTCATTGGGTATTTTTATTATTGACAAAGTATTCATTGAGTACAATGTATTTTCCATCAAAACGTGGCTAAAATCCTAAATTGAAAGGAAATGTAAAATGATCGATCCAAAATTTCGAGAATTGATTGCCCAACTCTCCGTTGTATTATCGCCACATTTCTATAATAAAGACAGATCTTTTGAAGCCTTTTGGATATTTAACTGGTTGAAAAAGAATTTTTGGAAAAGACTCAAACTATTATATCGAATTTGCATCCCTATTCACAAAAGAAATGAACAAAATAATTATGAAAGTACCATTATTCCAATCCGATTTTTTCTATTATGGATTTCTACTATTCTTTGGGATATTCCGTTATACGAATTAGATATAAGTATTAGAGTAAGATTCATTTTCATAACCTACAGCATTCTTCTTATACCACTTCTACTAAAGTCAGCCCTTTTCACGACGCCAAGGATAGAAGAAATATTAAATTCAATTATAGCTAATGACTATTATAAAGTATTCCATTGGCGAATACAAAACCTTGTAGCCTACCATGGAGTTCCTTTTCACCAAGTATCCTATCATTTGAATCAACATAAAAGAATTATGGCCTTTATTTCTCAATTAAACATACAAATTATCGGAATCCAAAATAAAACGCAAACTAGGACTAAACCATGGTTTTCAATTATTTCCAAATAAATCCCTTAGAAATCTCCAATTCCGATTTAGACAAGTATGAGAAATACTTAGGCAAATCATTAAACGACGAAGACAGAGAAGCAATCTTGAAATTCACAAGTTTTCGTAGGATTTTAACGATCAGAAAAAAACTAAAATTAAACCTGTAGGATATTTTCTCTTCCATACCCTTATATGAATACTGTCGGAATTTTCAATTATACGAATTTTATAGAATTAGGTATCACCTACTTCCATTCCTTCAGTGTGGTTATCGGTATAATTTTAGGATTTGCGAAACTTTTTTCAAAGGATCATTTTAAAAAATCTTATGGAACGGTTCTTTGTTCGTTTGCGTTCTTTCTGATTTTAAACAATGGAATTCTGTTCGGCCAAGGAAACTTGCGAACTGAAAACAAAATTACATTCGGATCTTATTACGGCTTAGTTCTCTATTCCATTTCGGCCGTTTTCGTTTGTTTTAGCTATGTATTAGAGACTTTAGATCATCCGTGGAATTACTGCAAACGACTCTTAGGTATGATTCCCGTTGCCATTCTATTTTCGTATTTGATTCCGGAACTTTATTTTGTTTCCTTCATAGACATTCTAGGGTTCGGGATTTCCGTATTTACGACTGCCTGGTCTTTTAGAAATATTTTAATTTCTAAAAAACCTATCGTTTACTTCAACCTACCTTTGATTTCACTTCTGATTTCTATCTGTTTCGGATTGGATTTATTTGGTACGATACTGGATAGAAAAGTCTTCTTTTTTATTGCGGAATTGCTAGCCGGATCGGTGCTGTGCTACATCTTTATTTTAGAACGGGCCTGTCCCCTTTTGTTTGATAGATCTACGACTACAAACACAGTTTCAGAACCAAAAGAACCTCCTATTTCTGAAGAAATCCAAGAAGAAATAAAATTTCAAGGTCGCAACTTGTTAGAAGGTGTCGATTTAAAGACCGTTGAAATCAAACTGAATCATTTTTTAGAAGCGAAAAGATTTAAAGACGAAGAACTTAGACTTCCCGACTTTGCTGCGGACTTAGGCCTTTCCACTCATCAAGCTTCTTACTACTTAAACAATTATCTGAGTAAGAGATACACGGACTTTCTGAATTTTCACAGAATAAACGAAGTTATGATTATGATGAAAGAAAGATCTAATTTCAATCTTTTAAATATCGCTCTTGAATGCGGTTTTAATTCTCCATCTTCTTTTCACAGGGCTTGTATTAGGTTTACCGGGAAATCTCCTCGTGATCTTAAAAAGGAACTTCAGTTAAATTCTAACAAAGACGTAGATTCTTAATAATCAAAATACAAATTCTCATTCGAATTTCTCAATTTTTACACGTTATCCTTCTTATTTGAAAACTTACGAATTTATACAATATCAAAGCAGGTAAAATCAATGAAACGATCCATCTTTATTTTAATTTTTTTGTTCGCTACTGAAATTTATTCAGACAATGCTGATAATTTAAATTACGAAACCGAATCGAAAAATAATTCAAATAAGCACTCATTTGAATTGTTCCTTAGGTTGAATCGAGCTTCTTGGGTTCCCGAATCGATCCGAAGAACCTCAGATGCGAATTCCTCCCTGGGGAATTCTGCAAATAACGGCATTTTCACTAGTTATGATCCTCCGAGTAGAGACAAAAAGTTTGAAAACCCTGATTTTAAAAGTTTTGGTTTCGTGTATAAGAATTTTGTTCATAAGTTTTCGTTTGATTATAACCATCTGTCTCTTTCTCAACACTTTAAGGTCAATTTCAAATATGCAGGAGTTTATAGTTCGACAGGCGAAGAATATTCTTATATTGGTTCCGGATTTTTATATAACATCCACCCTTTTCGAACGGAAAATAAATTCGCACTTACTAAAGAAATTTTTAACAAGGATCGTTTTTTACTGAGTCTTGGCGGCGGCGTTAGATTCTTATCCATTACAAGTAAACGGAATTATCCGGATTTTATTCCGGAATACCTTCAACTTGCTTCGTTTGTTTCCAGTTATTCCGATATCACTAAAACGTACGGGCCTCAAGTTAGTCTGAGATCCGAATTACAATTGTTTAGAGGTCTTTCCTTGAGAACAAATCTGGATGTTTTCTTTTTGCAGGGTATTTCTAAATCTAATTTTGTAAGTTTGAATACGTATGATTTTTTTACTTCAAACGCTTCCAATAGGATTCAATTTCATGGTTTTGATCTTACTTCAGAATTGTCCTTTTACCTTTTTAGAAATCTCAGATTATTTTTCGGTTATGAATTGATCTTATCTAGGGCGAAATATTTACAATACAACGAATTGAATAATTCTTTCAATTTTCGGTCTATCATTTCTTCCGATTTAATCAAATACGAATATACTCAAGAAAAGCTAGATTCTTTGAGTCTATTTTACATTGGTGCGGGTTTTATCTTTTAAGATTGTTAGATTTTAATGAAGTTTCGATTTTGCTTCTCTCATCCTTATAATCCCCTTCTATCTTTTTTAGTTCGAAAGGTGTTTTTTGTTTTTAAGTTTTTTCTTCCGTGCGTAATTTAGGACATTCCTTTTCAGATTTCAGGGAGAAGGCGCATGGGAAGGTCTTTCTCCACCTCCCCTTCCATCTTTTTCCCCATCTCTGCTTTAATCTGATTTTGTTCTTTTTATTTCTCTAATTTCTTAAACAAAAAACCCGGCTATTATTACACCGGGCAAATTCTTTGATTTTTGGGTTGTACTCATAATCTCTAATACACTCTTAAGGACCAAATTTCAAAGGGCTTACATTGAGTCTAAGACTTTGCTTTGAAATTCGGATCATCCGCCTTTTCCAAGTCCTCATACAGAACTTCCACCTTTATTAATTCGTCCATCAATGTGTGTAATATACACATTTGATTTCAGGGCACCAAGTTGCGTCTACATACATTTTTTGGCCGCCATTGCTCTTAACGCTTCGCTTACTCATTTCTACATAATAGTGTGTCTAAAATTCTGCGTCCAAACGCGGGATTTATGCTCAAATGAACGGTATTCTATTTTATAAGGATCAGTAAGAGCAAGAAATAAAACGCGATAAGGCTTCGTAAGAAAAAGAAAGAATTCTTACGAAGAAAAAAGACCCGAAAGATCCTTTTAAACAATAGTCACATTAAGAACACTCTCACCGCTTTCGTGCAATTGAAAGCGGTGAGAACGAGAATTACGGATTACAATTTGCCGGTGCGAGGCTCATTCCTGTAGTGAAAATGGTTGAATTCATTTGATCCCAAATATCTCCAAACCCATCAGTTACAACGGAAGGCGGAATATGATCCCATTGATTGCTTTTCGCATACAAGTTAATCATATTTAACCCCGGCATGCTTATATCATATCGTGTATTACACGAAAGTATATTGTGTCCCTTGCTTCCAGTGCTACCTCCGCCTAAGTCCATGTTGTTATTGAAATTTGAATTTGCAGTGATGAAAACCCCGAAATTATTCCGAGTAATTGAGTTGTATTCTACTTTGCTTATCGTATTTGTAGTTCCATTATACAGCCCGATATAATTCAGAAAGATTGAATTCCCTGAAATTATATTCCCGCTTCCCGATTGATTCGAAGGCACGATAAAAATTCCTGTTCCGCCTGGGGTGCCGGTTAAAGTGTTATTCCGAACCGTGATCCCCGTAGTAAGGCCAGTGTTCGCTCCTTGAATGTAAACGGCTGTAGTTGTAGTAGTAAAATCCAAAGGTCTTGGGTTAGTAATCGTAAATCCGGCAACAGTGCTGTTGTTTGCCAAAACAAGAGTATCGAAATTGCTGACTCCCGGTGAAATTGGTCCCACTCCATAAATCAAAGTCGGTCCTTTGTTCGGGGTTACTCCCGCGCCTGTATATCCGGAATTTCCATCTTTACTATCCGTACCTTTCCCTAATTCATTTCCGATTAAAGATACTCCCGCGGGGATCTTTATCGGGAAAATTTCGCCCAAGGCTTCGTTATAAGTTCCGGGAGCTACGTAAATCGTTGTTCCTGGTTGCGATACTGCATACGTAATCGTTCTGTAAGGTGCCAAGGAGGTTCCTGGATTGGAATTATTTCCAGCAAGTGCGTCTACGTAATGGGGGCCTGTGGCTACCGATTGTGAGAAAGTTTTTTGAGGATTCGTCACAATTTCTAAAAGAGAACTGCTCGTGATCCCAGAAAGAATTTGGGATGATTTTTCGTTTCCGTCTTGTCCCCCTGCGCATCCTGCAAATAGCAGGATTGTCATATACCATATAGAAAAAATTTGTTTCATCATATTGTCCTTATGATTCTTATTCGTATCGAATATGAATCATTGAACCTTTGCAACAGGTGAATGAATTTTAATTTGAACGGAAAAAATTTATACAATACTATTTTGATATCAAATTAAATGGTTCGTTTGATTTGAGGGACTAAATAAAATATTATTTAATAAATTAATAGGACATGATTCAAAAAGTATGTGAATTTATTTCGATGAAAATTTTGAGGGTGTCATTCTTGTGTCAATGTCAGCAATCCCATGTAAATGACTTGAACTTTCCTCGAAAGAAGGGCACTCGGCTTTAGGCTATCTTACACCTGTCGAGTTTCGAGAAAGAATCACTACATAGCCATGTCCGTTTTTCGGGGGAAGTGCAGTATATGATTTGGCGCTTTTCTGTACAAAATCTTTCTCTTTTTTCCTCCTTACGCAGAACTCACATTATTTATGATCCACCGAGTAGAGACAAAAAGTTTGAAAAACCGGATTTTAAAAGTTTTGGTTTGGTTTTGTGTATAAGAACTCCATTTTCCTTTGTAAGGACTAATCATGATAATTAACTATTTTAAAATAGAACCGTCGAACATCAACAAATCGAAGTTATACGAATATGAAAAATACATAGGTTTACCTTTATACAATGAAGCAATTCTGAAATACAACGGTTTTCAAAAAGCTTTAGCCATCAGAAAAAAATTAAAACCCAATTCATTAGAAAACATTTCTTCAAACGATTGATTGAACAACGAATAAAATCTAATAAGAGAATACTTTTAAAATCAATATCATGGCCAAGTTCTTTTCAATACTTGATATAAATACAATCGGAATTTTAGATTATGAAAATTTTCTAAAATTGGGTATTATCTATTTTCATGCTTTTGGTGTAGTCATTGGATTTTTATTAGGATTTTCGAAACTTTTTTCAAGTGATGGTTTTAACAAATCATACGGAACGGTTCTTTATTCATCCGTGTTTTTCTTGATTTTGAATAATGGTTTACTTTTCGATCAAGGGGCATTAAAAAGCGAAAATAAAATCACACTTGGATTTTATTACGGTCTGGTTCTTTATTCTAGCCTGGCTGTTTTAATCTGTTTCAAGTATGTATTAGAATCTTTAGATAATCCTTGGATTTATTGCAAAAGACTTTTAGGGACAATTCCTATTACGATTTTACTTTCTTATTTTATTCCCGATCTTTACTTTATATCATTTGTAGATATTTTAGGATTTGTTATTTCAATTTTTACTTTTATTTGGTCTTTGAGTAGGGTTTTAAATACTAACAAATCTATTTTACATTATAATTTTCCCTTTCTATCTTTCCTGATCTCTATTTGTTTTGTTTTTGATTTCTTTGGTTCTGTTTTTTTTAAGAAAGAATGTTTATTCTTTGCGGAATTTATTCCGGGATCAGTCATTTGTTACGCATTTATTTTAGAACGTTTTTTTCCTTCTTTATTTGGCAAGGTTAAAGTCTCAGGCGCGAACATAGACAAAGAAATTGAATCCGAAACCATTCCAACTCCAGAAGTCAAAGAAACAAAAAAATATAAATACCCGCCTAGAGATTTGTTAGAGGGTACTGATTTAGAAAAAGTTAAAATTAAACTGAGTCAATTTATAACTTCCAAAGGTTTTATAGACGAGGAACTTAGACTTCCTGATTTTGCCAGTGACTTAGGTCTTTCCACTCATCAAGCTTCTTACTACTTAAACAAATATCTGAGTCAGAGTTATAACGACTTTCTGAATTTTCATAGAATCAATGAAGTTATGATTATGATGAAGAATAAATCTAATTTCAATCTTTTAACTATCGCTTTTGAATGCGGCTTCAATTCCGCTTCTTCGTTTCACAGGGCTTGTATTAAATTTACCGGGAAATCCCCGCGTGACCTTAGAAATGAACTTCTTTCAAACATTGAAACCCAGAGAAAAGTTGAATGAACAGAAAACAGAATCTATTGTTACTCATCTCTACATAATAAAGTGTCCAAAATTCTGCGTCTAAACCGGGATTTGTGTTAAAATTGGCGCTACTCCTTTATGTAAAGAATCAGTAACTGTAGGACACTAATATAAACTATAAATATTCTTCCAACCTAAGATTCTCAATACCCAATTCTTGTAACGATATCCCAAAAGAATCAGCCTGGGACTTTATTAGATCTAACGTTTCGTAAATTCCCATTCTAACACCTTTTTCGAATTGATCATTTCCTATTTGATTCGTTTTTGAGTGTTTTAATTTTTCTTTTAATAAAACAACCAAATCTTGAAGGAACAATTTATATGTATCCATTATCGCGACCTTATTATTCCCGTTAGAATATCTATTTGTTCATGTGCTCTTTGTATATCCCCCGGCCATTTAACATTTAAGAGATGTTGTTGCTGTCGTGGATCCAAAGTATTCCAGTCACCTTTCCCGTATTGCTGCATATATTTAACTGGATCATTGATTAAATTTTGATGCTCAACTATATTAGTGTTCATAGAAGCAATGCCCTTTTGCAATTCAGAAGTCGGGACCGTTGACATATTCTTTAAAAATCCTGAATGTTTCCCTCCATCCATCGTCTCCTTATATGCCATTCCTAAATCAACCTCACTGCCCCCTCTGACCCAATTCTTCGCACCGGTCGCCATTACTTGAATAGCTTCTTTAAATCTACCACTTCGAATCAGTTCCGAAGCTACCTTTAAACCGCTAACTCCCAACTTTATAGGAGCCATCGCAATATCCGGAGGACAACCGTTCTTACAAGCAGCCTCAAGATAAGCTGCTACATCAAAGACTGCATCCAATGTCCCATCAACAGGACGATTCCCGATCTCTATTAATTTTCTCGCTGCCTCTATCTCCGATTCGGAAGCTCCTGGCATATACTTCAAAAGCGCGTTAAACGCTTCTAAAGACATACTAGGACCGGTAATCACACAATCGTTGTGAACTAAAATACCAACTTTAGTTATATAATACGAATGAGAATCCTCCACTTCAAAGTTGTAAACCGTAGTTGCCCTTTCGGAGATTGAAATCGATGTAATTCCTAATGTCTTCTCGTTCGAAAGAACAGAAAGCTCTCCCGTTCTTAAATCCTTAGCAGCTACCCAGCCCTTGTTTTCAATGTAAAAAGGATGTTCTGACGTCGTCTCTACTTGCGTGCCATTGGAATAAACAATCGTATAAACTACGTTAACTTCTCTTTGAAACGTTTTGACTACTCGGTGATATTCTTGTTCCCCACTCTCCTCATCCCAAGACAACACCTGGTCACCAACTTGAATCTCCTCAATCTTCTTCGTGCCGGTAGCCGTGTGGACTAACGTCCCGGCGATAAAACAAGTCCTTGGAACAAACTCTCCTTGCGAGTTTAGATAACCTTCTCCGCTTGAGTTGAATAAACCCAACGAACCGCCAAACATATCTCCAAAAGAACCAAATACTTCAGAAGGCAAATCCAAACGACTTCCACCAACATCCGGATGATCCAATTTGTATTTGTCAAATATTGCCTGGTCGCTTAAGTCCTCGTAACCAGGTTTGGTTCGTTGTTCATCTAACCATTCCTGTCTCTTCTCGGCTAACTTCTCTGCGGAAGCTGCCGCATTGGCCGCTGCGTTTTCTTGAGTTACAGAATTGTTGTAATCATAAGCAAATCGATTCCAGGCTTGAGAATTGTATTCATCCGGAATTAAAGTATCCGCACTGGTAAATCTCGCAATTCCCGGGTCATAGAATCTTGCATTGTAAAAATAAAACCCAGACTCTCTGTCTAACTCCTGCGAGTTGTATTTGGGAGCAAAGTTTAAATCCCCACGTTGAACAAACGTCTCACCATACGGAAGATACTGCATCTTGGAAAGGGTCTGCCCTTCGTCGTCTAACACAAGAGAGACGGAATCCACTTGATCCGTCAAAAAGTAAGCAAGCGCACCGACTTCGTTTAACGCAGCAATCCGAACCCCGTTCAAATAAACGTTGTTCACACTTGAAAGAACATTTTCGGACTCGATAAACTCCAAACCAAAGAACTTGTTCGGATACAAGATTTCAACATTTGCAAAAAGATTGTTCTTGGGTTCGAGAGAAGACTTTCTAATTCTAAACCCGCCTTCGTCATACCAGTAATTTCCAAGAATCGCATTGTTTCCGTCTTGAATCTGAGTAATTCGATCTTGGGAATCGACTTGAATCCGTTTTGTTAAGTCTTTCGCGTTGTCTCTTTGTCTCGTGAGATTTCCACTCGCGTCGTACGTTTCAAGTGAATAGGAGTTAGGGATTAGTAGATAGGGCGGCTCCGCTTCGCGAACCGGGCTCTCAGCTCCAGTCAATAAATTGAAAGAAAAAAACATTATACAAAGTATTGCCTTCAGTCTCAATTTATTGACTACGCCTCCATCCCTTCCGCTTTGTGAAAGAAATGTTTTGCTGTTGTTTTGTCAGATCTCATTTTAGTCAGTGCGAGACTCAGGATTTTCCATAAGGCTACCAATTATAATAAATTTAGAATAACTTTTCAATCCTGATTCATTCAGATCTTTGTATTCTTTAGTTAGAAGTAGCCCTACATTTATCGTCCAATCCAATTCTTTAATATCTTTAACAAAATGATCATCCTTTTTGTATCGTGATGATAAAACTAAAACATCTCCTTCAACATCTTTAATTCTTAATTTATGATTTGTTTTAAAAAGAATACAATCATCATCAATAATCTTTAAAATTTTTCCCTTGATTATATTTTTTCCATCGGGCCCCACGAAATCCCAGGGTTCAGCGACTAAAATATAGTATTCTTTTTCCTTCATGATTTTACTTTAAAGGTTGAACATTTATTAATTTAACTCTCACAGGATCGGTTGTCATAAATTCAGATCCTTTGCCGGGTTGTCCATAATCAGGATCTACTTTTGTACTGTATTTCTTATACTTCGGATCATTTAGAATTTCAAATTCAACTCTGTGAGTAGGTTTATTTTCCAATGAAAGTCTTTCCTGGGCCTTTGCTCCCGATTTGTATAAATCTTTTGTGAAAAATGTTTTACCTGGATTTCCACCTCTTAGCATCCCAGTATCTTTGATAGCTTGCACTTCACCTTTCGTAACATAACGATAGCCTGATGTAGTGGAAGTGTTTTTCGCTTCAAAAGGAGAAACATTTGTTTGATTTTTTATCCCCGCATTTCCGCCATGAGTCGCTCCACTTTTATTGCCTTTGTCAATAAAATTCTTAACATCAGCTTTGTTCAAAGGATCAAGACCCGCTTTGCTCATGTCCTTGGCTTCGTTTGGAGTTGCTGATGTGCTTCGAGGTTTGTCAGGAAGGTTTGGTTTGTCTTCTTTTGAGCCTAATAAATTAGCGAGCAGACCACTAGCGGCAGCTCCTAATCCTCCCGAGTATCCGCCGCTTGAATTTGAAGAGTTCGACCTTGCAACGGAACCACCACCGCCGCCCATTAACGCTTCCGTTTTACACGGAGTTCTTGAGGTAGTGCAGGCATCATGCCCCGTCGGATCTTTCGCCCCAATCGGATTTCCCTTCACATACGAAAACCGATTCCAGCCTTGGGTATCAAACTCCCCGTCAATAATCGTATCCGCACTGGTAAACCTTGCAATCCCCGGGTCGTAATACCTCGCGTTGTAAAAGTAAAACCCAGACTCTCTATCTAACTCTTGTGAGTTGTATTTCGGGGCAAAGTTTGAATCCCCACGCTGGACAAACGTCTCACCATACGGAAGATACTGCATCTTGGAAAGGGTCTGCCCTTCGTCGTCTAACACAAGAGAGACGGAATCCACTTGATCGGTGAGAAAATACGCAAGCGCACCGACTTCGTTTAACGCGGCAATCCGAACCCCGTTCAAATAAACGTTGTTCACGCTTGAAATAACGTTCTCAGCTTCGATGAACTCCAACCCGTAAAACTTGCTTGGATACAAAATCTCTACGTTGGCAAATTGATTGTTCTTGGGTTCTAAGGAACTCTTTCGGATTCTAAATCCACCTTCGTCATACCAGTAACTTCCGAGAATCGCATTGTTGCCGTCTTGGATCTGAGTAATTCGATCTTGAGAATCGACTTGAATTCGTTTGGTTAAATCCTTTGCATTGTCTCTTTGTCTCGTGAGATTCCCATTGGCGTCGTACGTTTCAAGTGAATAGGAGTTAGGGATTAGTGGATAGGGCGGCTCCGCTTCGCGGACCGGGCTCTCTGCTCCAGTCAATAAATTGAATGCAAAAAACGTTATACAAAGTATTGTCTTCAGTCCCAATTTATTGACTACGCCTCCATCCCTTCCGCGGGGAATCTATGTTCCACTGTTGTTTTTGTCAGATCCCAATTTTAGTCTTTGCGAGGCTCGATCTCACTTATCACTAAATCTAATGCTACCTATAATCACATATTTTGAATTCTTTTCCAATTCTTTTCGATTCATATTTTCGTAATCTTTTGTTAATAATAAACCCCCGCCAAATGTCCAAAATCCATTAATTTCTAATGAATCAAAGTGATGCCCAGTGTGTCTTGATAATAACACTAAAATATCCCCTTGCATATTGTCAAAATGTAGAATGTGATTAGTCTTGAAAAGAACACAGTCATTATCAACGACCTTTAATATATTTCCTTTAATTATGTTCTCTCCATCTGGTCCTGTGAAATCCCAAGGCTCTCCGACTGATATATAGAATATTTTTTCTTTCATAACTTTACTTTAAAGGTTGAACATTTATTAATTTAACTTTTACAGGATCAATCGTCATAAATTCAGATCCTTTGCCGGGCTGTCCATATAAGGGATCGACTTTATTTCCATGCTTTTCGTAATTAGGACTACCCTTGACTTCAAACTCAACTCTGTGAGTAGGTGTATCTTTTAATGAAAGTCTTTCTTGTGCTTTGGAACCAGACTTGTATAAATCTTTAGTAAAATAAGTTTCACCGTCTCTACCCCCTCTTAGCATTCCAGTATCTTTGATAGCTTGCACTTCACCTTTCGTAACATAACGATAACCTGATGTAGTGGAAGTATTTTTCGCTTCAAAAGGAGAAGCATTTGTTTGATTTTTTGTCCCCGAATTACCGCCATGTGTTGCTCCACTTTTATTGCCTTTGTCAAGAAAATTCTTAACATCAGCTTTGTTCAAAGGATCAAGACCCGCTTTGCTCATGTCCTTGGCTTCGTTTGGAGTCGCTGATGTACTTCGAGGTTTGTCAGGAAGGTTTGGTTTGTCTTCTTTTGAGCCTAATAAATTAGCGAGCAGACCGGTGGCAGCAGCACCGAGTCCGCCGGAAGTACTGCCATTTGATGGTCTTGCAACGGACCCACCACCTCCGCCCATTAGCGGCTCTGTTTTGCACTGGGTTTTCCCCATAGTACAAGCATCATGCCCCGTCGGATCTTTTGCCCCGATCGGATTCCCCTTCACATACGAGAAACGGTTCCAACCTTGAGTATCAAACTCACCGTCAATAATCGTATCCGCACTGGTAAACCTTGCAATCCCCGGGTCATAAAATCTCGCGTTGTAAAAGTAAAACCCAGACTCCCGATCAAGTTCTTGAGAGTTGTATTTCGGAGCAAAATTTAAATCTCCGCGTTGAACGAACGTCTCCCCATACGGAAGATACTGCATCTTACTCAGGGTCTTTCCATCATCGTCTAACACAAGAGAGACGGAATCCACTTGATCGGTAAGAAAATACGCAAGCGCCCCCACTTCGTTTAACGCAGCAATCCGAACCCCGTTCAGATAAACGTTGTTCACAGAAGTGATAACGTTCTCAGATTCAATAAACTCAAAACCAAAGAACTTGCTCGGATACAAAATCTCAACATTTGCAAAAAGATTGTTCTTGGATTCGAGAGAAGACTTTCTAATTCTAAAACCACTTTCGTCATACCAGTAACTTCCGAGTGTGGCTCCGTTCCCGTCTTGGATCTGAGTAATTCGATCTTGAGAATCGACTTGAATTCGTTTGGTTAAATCCTTTGCATTGTCTCTTTGTCTCGTGAGATTCCCATTGGCGTCGTATTGCATGACGAACGCATCATTCCCGGATTTACTGGAATCAATGTTCGTCACCTGGTGATTTGTATATTGGTAACTCCATTCATCCGTGATATTTCCACTCACAGGATCATGAACTCGTTTGGAAGTTAAGTTTCCATTCTTTGCATAGCTAAAACTTTGCTGAAATTCTCTCGAAAGGTTTCCTTCTGCAATTCCTAGATAACTACCGGTCGCATTTGTTAAACGACCCAGCCCGTCATAGCCATAGTCGTATTGCGCGCTCCAGTCCGTAGAATTGTTTGCAATTCCCGTAATGTTGTTGTTTGGATTAAACGAATAGACTGCGTCTTGTAAAACTTTTGTGCTTCCATCCACATCCCCGGAAGAATTCAGTCGGACCATTCTCCCTTTCACATATTCTAGTGGATAGGGTTTAGGAATCAGTGGATAGGGCGGCTTTCGGAGAAAGGATCTTTTGTATTTTAATGTTCTATTGTATTCAACATGATTGATTCTTTTTTGTTTCTCCGAAACCGGGCTCTTCGCTTCAATCTGCAAAGCAACATGAAGTAGTATCGTTAATAGAAGTATTCTATTCATCACATGTTGCATTGCAGTATTTCCGCTTCGATCCCATGCCGCTTCGTGGGTCTATGCTTCACTGTTGTTCAAGTGAGATTCCAGAGTGCGACCCATGGAATCTTTCTGTTGAATTCAGAGCCGGGCACTGAATTACTTTCGTTTGTAGAGAAAAATGGTTCCTTTATTCCAGTGAACACGCGCCACACTAAATTGTCCCACTTCGTAAGTCTATGTTATTTCTTTTCTTCTTTTAGATCTCTCTTACTCAAAGAAAATCGTTTTCAAAGAACATGCTTTTGATCTCTTCGCACCGTCGGTGCAGTCGAACTTAGTTTTGTAAAAAACTCCGAGATTTCAGCACTCTTAAGTAAAATATAATATAATTACTATATATCGCAAACATTTTTAATCCTTTTCGATTCAATAAAAATTCCAACACCTTTAACCGATTTCAGCTAATTCCTGATTTAAATACATTCCTTCCCTAAAAATATCTACAGGATCCTGGATTTTCTTTTTTGAATACAAAACCTCTCCAACGTATCTTCCATAGACATCTTTGGAGCGGCTTCTGACGATCACCTTAGTCTTTAAAGGCAATCTCTTCTTTAAAGACTCAAAATTATCTTCCCCTTCGGGCGAACCCAATTCTGCAGCCCAAACATTATGCAAACGGATTCTTTGTCTGGTTATCACGTTAAAACCTAATTCAAACTTGATTAAGAGCGTATCCCCGTCAATAATCCGTTCTATTTCACCAAAGTAAAAGTAAAGCTCCGAGGTTTTGTCCGATTTTGATTTTGACAATGTCCAACTTCTATTTTGTTTCTCGATTTGTACAATGTCGCCAATCTTGTACTTATCGCTAAGACGCGAACTTGGCAATTCGTAATAGCAGTAAAAACCCAAATCGACTAACAACGTACCTTTGTCTTTCGATGTATCCTTAATTTTATAATTCCAAAGAACTCCCTCCGGACGTCTCCATCTCAAAGTGGGAGCTTTTCTTAAGTCTCCGATGTCCCGAACTCGAAACGCCAGATCATCACGATTCCAATTTCTTTCGATCGCCTCTTTCATTAGCTTCCCTCGAATATTTACATCCGCAATAGAAGACAAAATACGATAATGACTCCAGCTTAACCTAACATCGATTTTACTATTTCCGTAAATTTCATAAAACTTACGCGCATAAAAAAGATTGCGTTCCGAAAAACCTCTCTTGAGATGTTTTTGTAACTCCTTTGAAATTGATTTCATCCAACTACCTGTTGACCTTTCTTGTTCTGTGGCTTTTCGTTCCACAGTTTGCAAAATCCTTCCAATCTCTCGATTGGCTTCTAATACTTCCGAATTGCCGTTCAATGAGCTTTGAAGACGCATCTCTTCGTATGCTTTCAATATCTTAGATATGACTTTATTTAATTCGGTGCGCTTCAAGGGTTTACTCTGTATTCAGTAATACTAAATTAGAATTCTACTTCTTTTTTCGTCTTGTTTGTTTTAGATAAATAACGTTATTGTTTTTTGTCAGTAGTTATCTCTAACACAAATTCCGAATATTCTTCCGAAGGGATAAAAAATCGGCTTTGAATCGGTCTATTCTAATACTCTGTTTTTAAATCCTTGTTTGGGACGTACGTCGTTAGAATTTCCTATTTATTGCAAACGAACTTTTTTCAAATGTCCCAACCACATTTCAAATTTAAATGATTGATCTTTTTATTATAATATGACATAATTTTAAATATGTCACATTTAACTCTAAACCCACCTTCACTCAATGAAAATAGGATTCAAGGGCTGGAAAACCCTATAGAACTCATACGTGTAAAGAATTTTATCCAAAGTATATTTTCTAAGAACGGGTACAATAAATCACCCTATGCCTCTGTCGATCTTGATCCTTGGTCGACTTGGTTCTACGTTACCGACTCGGAAAAGAAAATTCTATCTGCAATGAGAATTGTAGAAAAAAAACCTAATAACTTTCTCCCAATTGAAATGGGAGTCATTTATGGTTCCAATCCACAAAAAAGATATGTTGTGCTGGAAGAGAACGTTGCTGATTGGAACAAACAACGTTGCATTTTTACGCACTTTAATGGGCGGAAAAGCTGCAACAATCAACTTTAAGATGGTTGTCAAACATTGCTTGCAAAAGAATTATTCGAAAGTTTACGGTATGTATCATCAAAAATTAGCATCTATCGAAAGAATTTATCTGTCGGCAGGGGCAGAATTATCAAAACGTTTTTCCAAACCGGTTTTTTTTCCGGAAGATTATATCGATCAAGAATTGGTTCTCCTAAACATCATCGAAATCGATAAAACAAGTTTACAAAAAATTCATGTTAATTTAATGTAATTCTTGAGGAAATTTCGATGAATGTCCCGATAGCTATTAATTTACTTTGCCCCTTCACTGTTTTACTTTTAGGAATTTATGTGATTCGGTTAGAACATCGAAAAAACCCAAAAGCACCAAAGTATTTCTTTGCACTTTCCTTATCTATCAGCCTTTGGTCGCTTCTTTCTGGAATCCGTTATTTAATTCCGGCAGAAACATACACGATTGCGCCAAGTATAACTTTGCTTCCCGCAATTTTCCTGCCATTTCTTCTAAATCATCAGTTCATCATGAATCTAATTCAACCTGATTTTAGACAAAGAAAAGTTATAGTTTTGTTCAATTCGATAGCCCTGATTTATTTCTTTTTTTCCTGTGTTTCCTTGAATATGATTGAGATAATAGACTACCAGACATCCTCCTATAAACCCCTATTAGCATATCATATTTTAATTCTCTATTCGTTTGGATCTGTGGGATTTTCCATTTTTTTAATTTTAAAAAAAACGATTACTTCTTCCGGTTCCGAGAGAGTACAATTTACCTTGCTTGGACTTGGAGTCTTAATCAGTTTATTTACTACGATTCTACTTGTATATATTTTACCCATATTCGCCGGAATTTTCAAAGGGTATTTGACCCCTATCGGATTGATTCCCTCTTGCTTTTTATGGGCCGTTGCAATTCTTCAATATAACGCATTTGAAATCAAATATGCTATTCTTGATGGCGATAAAGTACCGGCGTTAACTCGAATATCTTTAAACTTCTTTATGTTACTTTTTAAAATTTTAGACCCTGTAGGGTTTAGAAATAGCAACTTACAATACAAAAAATCTTTTTCCTCAGATTTCCTGGTTACCGACTTAAAGCTTAGATTAAAAACGGAATTGAACCATTATCAAAGGTCAGAAGCGCTGGCTCGACGATTTGATCAATATATTAAATAATTTTAAATTCATAGAACGCTATTCGCCTAAAAGACAATTGATAATCAAATCAACGGCCTCTCGATTTTTATCCGACAGTTTAAAATACGAATCAAAACTCTTTTTAGATTTTGGATAATATTCCATTTTTCTAAAAAATCGGTCCAAAACCTCGAATTTGTTTACAAGATCTTCTTTCATTTCGTCTTCAAGTGGATGTTTAGGTCCTTTGCCTTTCAAAATCCAATCCATTTTATATCCGTGAACAACCTCAATCACAAATGCGGTTTGTTCCGATACTTCAGTTTCATCGTTTTCCAATTTGCTCAATTGGGATTGAGATAAAAAAATCGAAGTTGAAAATTCCTCCTGATTCAATTTCCGGCCAAGCCCTTCCGTACGAATAAATTTAATTCTTTGTCCTGGTGTTTGTGCTTTCATTTTTTATTATAATAGAATATTTTTTTATTGATTTTTAGTCATATTTCATATTTATCATCTTACAAAATATACCGCAGTTTATTACGATCAGTTTATAGATTATCAAAGGAGGAATTACGCAACTGAAAAGTAAAAAAGAAATCGGGCAGAAGGATTCTATTTTCAACAATCAAAAGGCTCCCTTTTCTCTCTCAACTAAACATACAAATTATCGGACCTAAAATAAGAAACTAAACTAGGAACAAACCATGATTTTCAATTATTTCCAAATAAATCCCTTAGAAATCTCTAATTCCGATTTAGACAAGTATGAGAAATACTTAGGTAAATCATAATAAACGACGAGGACAGAGAGGCAATCTTGAAATTCACAAGCTTTCGTAGGGTTTTCGCTACCAGAACAAGACACACCTTGAAAGGATCCCGGCTAACCGACAAAGCGTAAAAGATAATTAGATAAAACTTTATGAACACAGCCGAAATTTTCAATTATAAAAGTTTTCTACAATTGGGTATCCTTTATTTCCATGCCTTTGGTGTTGGTATCGGTTTAATTTTAGGATTTTCGAAACTTTTTTCGGATGATAATTTTAACAAATCTTACGGTACGGTTTTATATTCAACGGTAATCTTTCTGATTTTAAATAACGGTATCCTTATCGATCAAGGAACTTTACGAAACGAAAGTAGAATTTTATTCGGTTTTTATTACAGTCTAGTTTTATATTCCAGTTTGGCCGCATTCGTCTGTTTCAAGTATGTATTAGAATCTTTAGATAATCCTTGGATTTATTGCAAAAGACTTTTAGGGACAATTCCTATTACGATTTTACTTTCTTATTTTATTCCCGATCTTTACTTTATATCATTTGTAGATATTTTAGGATTTGCGATTTCAATTTTTACTTTTATTTGGTCTTTGAGTAGGGTTTTAAATACTAACAAATCTATTTTATTTTTCAATCTTCCCTTTCTATCTTTCTTAATCTCTATTTGTTTTGTTTTTGATTTCTTTGGTTCTGTTTTTTTTAAGAAAGAATGTTTATTCTTTGCGGAATTTATTCCGGGATCAGTCATTTGTTACGCATTTATTTTAGAACGTTTTTTTCCTTCTTTATTTGGCAAGGTTAAAGTCTCAGGCGCGAACATAGACAAAGAAATTGAATCCGAAACCATTCCAACTCCAGAAGTCAAAGAAACAAAAAAATATAAATACCCGCCTAGAGATTTGTTAGAGGGTACTGATTTAGAAAAAGTTAAAATTAAACTGAGTCAATTTATAACTTCCAAAGGTTTTATAGACGAGGAACTTAGACTTCCTGATTTTGCCAGTGACTTAGGTCTTTCCACTCATCAAGCTTCTTACTACTTAAACAAATATCTGAGTCAGAGTTATAACGACTTTCTGAATTTTCATAGAATCAATGAAGTTATGATTATGATGAAGAATAAATCTAATTTCAATCTTTTAAATATCGCTCTCGAATGCGGTTTCAATTCCGCTTCTTCGTTTCACAGGGCTTGTATTAAGTTTACCGGGAAATCCCCTCGGGATCTTAGAAATGAACTTCTTTCAAACATTGAAACCAGTAATAAAGCAGAAAAACAATCGGATTTATAATTATTATTTTGGTTATAATTGCAGTAAAAATTGAGACGTTTTCTTTTCTTCGCACCGGCGTGGCGTTCTGAAACTCAATCATTTCTTACAAAAACGCTATATTAATGATTTCGTAAGTTATTTCATTTCTTCTTTCAGATTTTTCTTACTCAAAGAAAGTTTTTCTTAATCTCCCTGTTTTCTTGTGTAATTCCTATGCTGTTTTAGTTTGTACAAAACTCAGACACTCTCAAAAAAATTATTCAATTATTGAAAAGTTAATTTGAGAGCCTTCTGGTAAGTCTTTTATTTGGTTGAATATTTCTCCACGCCAGTTCATAGCCTTCACCAATTCGATTGCATGTAGATTATCAAGAGAATATTCTCCACCTAAGCAAAAAGGAATTTTTGGTATTAATCTATATCCGAATGGGATAGCACCATTTTCTTGTTGCCAATTATGAATTAGAGAATACCCAGTAAAAAATTCATAATCGGAAAGTATTTGCTCCGCCCAGTTTTCAATTGAATCTGCTATAAATTCAAATTCTCCGGTTTCAGCATCTAAGGAGTAGATTACGTCATCTTCAAAGCAAAATTGATTACCGAAAGCATCTTCTGCAAAGCAAAAACAACTATTAATCTTATCATTTTGATATGCGCTTTTCCAAACTTCTGGATTATTCCACCATATAATGTTATAATCTTGTTTTTGTTCTTCGCTAAAATGAAAGAAATGAAGTGCTGATTCAAATGCCATAAAACCGTTTCGATAATTTAAAATTTCTATAATTTCCTTTAAAGCTTTTTGAGACTTGCTAAGTGAAATAAAACTTTCTTGAATTTTATTTTTATCGAAAGCTATTCCAATATCTTTACTTGAGATTTGAATCAGATTGGATAATTCACTCATATTTAATCTCCAATGGTGATTTTGACTTTTGACCCATTCGGTAAGCCTTTGCAGGCATTACCAAGACACGCTCCCGAACCACGATTATCACTTGATGGAATATTACGCACGCTTGAGCCTTTTCCACCTTCTTTGAATAGAGCAGGCGGATATTCATCACGATCTTTTCCAGGTTGTCTTTCGACACCCTTAAGGGATTCTCTTCTTCTATCTTTCGCACCTCCTCGGTCAATTGTTAAAGTGCTTGGTTTCCCTGATTTTTGAGCATCTTCAACATGTTTTGCAGATTCTGGATATTTACTTTTACTAATTTTAATTTCTTTAACATTTTCAGTTTTGCTTGCTGATATGTTATTCTTTCGAGCTTGACTTGAATTAGTAATTGAAGTTGATCCTTTTGAACTTCCTTGTCCACCTCTGCCTGATAGACTTGAATTTCCCATCCCACTTCTAATAGGTCCACCACCACCGCCCGTCATGAGTTCGGTCTGAACTTGATGCTTTAATAAAGCATCAGATATATGCCCTGTCGGATCTTTCGCCCCAATCGGATTCCCCTTCACATACGAGAATCGGTTCCAACCTTGTGTATCCCACTCGCCGTCAATGATCGCATCCGCACTTGTGAAACGGGCAATCCCCGGATCGTAAAATCTTGCGTTGTAAAAATAAAACCCAGACTCTCGATCGAGTTCCTGCGAGTTGTATTTGGGAGCAAAGTTTGTATCCCCACGTTGAACGAACGTCTCCCCGTAAGGCAAGTATTGCATCTTAGAAAGAGTCTTCCCTTCGTCATCTAACACAAGAGAAACGGAATCCACTTGATCGGTGAGAAAATACGCAAGCGCACCCACTTCGTTTAACGCGGCAATCCGAACCCCATTCAAATAAACGTTGTTCACAGAAGTGATAACGTTCTCAGCTTCGATGAACTCCAACCCGTAAAACTTGCTTGGATACAAAATCTCTACGTTTGCAAATTGATTGTTCTTTGGTTCTAAAGAAGACTTTCGGATCCGAAACCCGCCTTCGTCATACCAGTAACTACCAAGAATCGCATTGTTTCCGTCTTGGATCTGCGTAATGCGATCTTGAGAATCAACTTGAATCCGTTTGGTCAAGTCTTTAGCGTTGTCTCTTTGACGAATCAAGTTTCCACTCGCGTCGTATTGCATGACAAAAGCATCATTCCCGGATTTAGAAGAATCAATATTTGTCACTTGGTGGTTTGTGTATTGGTAACTCCACTCGTCAGAAATTGCACCACTCGCAGGATCGTGAATTCTCTTCGCAGTTAGATTTCCATTCTTTGCATACGAATAGCTCTGCTGAAATTCTCTCGAAAGATTTCCTTCTGCAATTCCTAGATAACTACCGGTCGCGTTTGTTAAACGACCCAGCCCGTCATAGCCATAATCATACTGCGCGCTCCAGTCTGTGGAATTGTTTGCAATTCCCGTAATGTTGTTGTTTGGATTGAACGAATAAACCGCGTCTTGTAAGACTTTGTTGCTTCCGTCCACATCCCCGGAAGAATTCAGTCTCACCATTCTCCCTTTGACGTCATAGCCGTAGGTAGTTTGAATCCCGTTTCCAAGAGTCAGGCTCGCAGTCTGGCCGAACTCGTTGTAGGTAATGTTTTCTACAATATCCTTGTTGCAATATCCCGGTAAGATCCCGTTTGTATTGACTTGAACTGAAATTTCCGAGATATACCCAGCGCTTCCGTATTCGTAACAAGCCCGCATTCTACCGTGAGAAATCGGATGTTCCGGGTAATCGATACGAGTCACACGACCGAGTAAGTCATATTTCGTTTCTGTAATGTATGGTCCTTGGGTTTCTGTAGGAAGAGGATTCCCTGCCGACGTTGCAAGGATCATTCGGGTTTCTTTTTTGACTCTTCCCAGTTTGTCATAGCTAAAGGTTTTACTTTGGTTTCCGTCTTCTACTCGGACCAGTTTTCCGAGTGCGTTTTCTGCTCCCGGAAAAGAATCATACGAATACTGAATATTCCCTTCCGGGATATTTTTAGTAAGGATACGGCCAATCCCGTCATACGACAAGTTTGTCGTAACCCCTTTTGCGTTCGTGCTACTTGTTAAATCTCCAAATGCGTTGTAATTGTAGGAACTCACACCTAAGTCCGGATCACTTTCGGCACGTAACTTCCCAAATGCGTCGTAACTCCAATAGGTCTGGTTTCTTCCGGAAATGTCTTTTGTGGGAACTCCCGCAGTCGCATTGGGACAACTCATCAAACTTGAATCGTTTAAGTCACTTTTCCGAGTACGATTCCCGGCAATGTCGTAACAAAAACCGATCTTGGCCCCTGTCCCGTCGGAAGAAAAGTCTTCCACATATTTTAGTGGACAGGGTTCAGGAATTAGTGGATAGGGCGGCTTTCGGAGAAAGGATCTTTTGCATTTTAATGTTCTATTGTATTCAACATTATTGATTCTTTTTTGTTTCTCCGAAACCGGGCTCTCGGCTCCAGTCAATAAATTGAAACAAAGTAACATTATACAAAGTATTGTCTTTAGTCCCAATTTATTGACTCCGCTTCGATCCCTGCCGCTTCGTGGGTCTATGCTTCACTGTTGTTCAAGTGAGATTCCAGAGTGCGACCCATGGAATCTTTCTGTTGAATTCAGAGCCGGGCACTGAATTACTTTCGTTTGTAGAGAAAAATGGTTCCTTTATTCCAGTGAACACGCGCCACACTAAATTGTCCCACTTCGTAAGTCTATGTTATTTCTTTTCTTCTTTTAGATCCCTCTTAATCAAAGAAAATCGTTTTCAAAGAACATGCTTTTGATCTCTTCGCACCGTCGGTGCAGTCGAACTTAGTTTTGTAAAAAACTCCGAGATTTCAGCGCTCTTAAGTAGAATATAATACAATTACTATATATCGCAAACATTTTTAATCCTTTTCGATTCAATAAAAATTCCAACACCTTTAACCGATTTCAGCTAATTCCTGATTTAAATACATTCCTTCCCTAAAAATATCTACAGGATCCTGGATTTTCTTTTTTGAATACAAAACCTCTCCAACGTATCTTCCATAGACATCTTTGGATCTGCTTCTAACGATCACCTTAGTCTTTAAAGGCAATCTCTTCTTTAAAGACTCAAAATTATCTTCCCCTTCAGGCGAACCCAATTCTGCAGCCCAAACATTATGCAAACGGATTCTTTGTCTGGTTATCACGTTAAAACCTAATTCAAATTTGACTAAGATCGTATCCCCATCAATAACGCGCTCTATTTCACCAAAGTAAAAATAGAGTTCCGAAACATGAACCGATTTTGATTTTGACAATGTCCAATATCCCTTTCGCTTTTCGATTTGTACAATGTCGCCAATCTTGTATTTACCGCTAAGACGCGAACTTGGCAATTCGTAATAGCAGTAAAAACCCAAATCAACTAACAACGTATCTTTGTCTTTTGATATATCTTTAATTTTATAATTCCAAAGAACTCCCTCCGGACGTCTCCATCTCAAAGTGGGAGCTTTTCTTAAGTCTCCGATGTCCCGAACTCGAAACGCCAGATCATCACGATTCCAATTCCTTTCAATCGCCTCTTTCATTAGCTTCTCTCGAATATTTGCATCCGCAATAGAAGACAAAATACGATAATGACTCCAGCTTAACCTAACATCGATTTTACTATTGCCGTAAACTTCATAGAACTTGCGTGCGTAAAAAAGATTGCGTTCCGAAAAACCTCTCTTGAGATGTTTTTGTAACTCCTTTGAAATTGATTTCATCCAACTACCTGTTGACCTTTCTTGTTCTGTGGCTTTTCGTTCCACAGTATGCAAAATCTTTCCGATCTCTCGATTGGCTTCTAATACTTCCGAATTGCCGTTCAATGAGCTTTGAAGGCGCATCTCTTCGTATGTTTTCAATATCTTAGATATGACTTTATTTAATTCGCTGCGCTTCAAAGGCATACTCTGTATTCAGTAATACTAAATTAGAATTCTAATTCTTTTCGTCTTGTTTGTTTTAGATAAAAAGCGTTATTGTTTTTTGTCAGTAGTTATCTATAACACAAATTCCAAATATTCTTCCGAAGGAATGAAAAATCGGGTTGGGTCGGCCTGCTCTAATACTCTGTTTTTAAATCTTTGTTTGGGACGCACTTCGTTAAAGTTTCCTATTTACTGCAAACGAACTTTTTTCAAATGCCCCAACCACATTCCAAATTTAAATGATTGTAATTTTATTATAATATGACATAATTATGATTATGTCACTTACAACCCAAAAAACAAAACCAGTTAATAAATTTCACGTAATCCGGTTATCTGGATTAGAAAACCAAGAGGAATTATATCACGTTAAAAAATTTGCCGGCGATGTTTTTAATAACTTCGGATATACAAAATCTTTATATACCGCCGTAGACATGGATCTTTGGTCTACGTGGTTTTATGTCCGTGAGGGATCAGAAATTTTAGCCGCTATGCGGATTGTAGAAAAAAAACCAAATAATCTAATTCCTTTAGAATTAGGAATTGTTAAAGGTAGCGATCCTATTCAAAGGTATGCAGTAATTGGCGATAATATAGCAGATTGGAATTCTGTAAGTTTTCTTTTAAGTAAAAAAGCAATGTTTGCAGCCGTCAATGTATTTCATGCAGCAGCTCAGTATTGTATTGATAAAAACTTTGATATGGTCTACGGGTTTTATCACAAAAAAGTAAATTCCATCGTTAAACTTTATACTTCAATAGGTGCAATCCCATCTAAAAAATACGAAAAAGAAGTCTATTTTCCGGAATGTTATTATAACGATGAACTTGTTTATCTTACACCAATCGAAATTTCTAAAGGCGCTTTACAAAAAATTAAGACAAGATTATGGTGACTTGAAATTGATCGTGTCACAAATATGTCAGTATTTTTTATTCTTCTTACTTCATCATTGATCTTAGGTCTTGGATATTACATTAAAAAAATAAGTAATCCTTTCATTGAAGTCAGGCGGAATTTTTTCTATTTAACCGTTTCCGTTGGGTTATGGACTTTATTTTCGGGATGCAGACAATTTATTCCTTACAGTATTCGTCTCTACGCTCCCAATTGGATTTTGATTTCAGTTATTTTCGCCCCTTATTTTTTGTCTAAAATAGTTAATAAGCTTATCAATGAAAATTACAATACTTCTTATTTTCGAAAAGCTATAGAAATTTGTCTGATTTCATATTTAGTTTTTTCAGCTTTTTGTTTTAATTTGATTAAAATCATTGATATTAATACTTTAGCTCACGAACCTAAACTAGCTTACCATATATTGATCCTTTATTCTATTCTTTGGATTTTTGAAAGTATTTTTAAACTTGCAAAACATTTAATAGACTCCGATGGAATGATTCGTGTTCGATTATCTCTAATGTCATTCGGAATTACTTCAGCGTTCTTAATTATCATTACTTTAGTTTGGATTTTACCATTCTATGAAATATATCTTGGATCATATATTCATATTGCTACTTTAATCTGGATCGCATTCTGGGGAATTGCAATCCTACACTATGATGCCTTTCAAACTAGACTAGAAGTTTTTTCCGGAATGAACGTCCCTTTACTAAATAGAATCACTTTAAATCCAATATTAAAATTATATTCTATTTTAGACCCCGAGGAATTTGAAACAAAAAGATTAAATGCGAATTCGATCCTTGCCGAAGAAGTTATAGACACGGCTTACAATTGGTTTTTTAAAGCAAACATACCATTACAAGCAACTGCAAGAAAAATTGCTATCAAGTATGATAAATATTTAAAGTAATTTATCTATTTTTTAAATTTGGATTCGGATAATTTATAGATTCGATTGATTAATCCTATAATCATTTTCTGATCTTCTTGGTGTATCTTTATAAACTTATCCATCACTTCCGCTAAACCGGGAATTTTTAATATATTTCGAATTATTAACTTCTCTTTGTCATTTCCAGGTTCTTCTTCAAACCAAAACTCACCTTTACCTTCCATAATCCAAACGGCAGATACTTTTGTTTTCATTTGAAAAAGTTCAGCATACGTCCAAGTAAATTCTGTTTCTCCATTCAATAATCTGGAGGCGTTTGACGGATGAATCCTTAAAATATCGGCTAAACCTTTTCTGTTAATTTTTAAGGTGTTGCATGTTTCTTGTAATCTTTCGAATTTTTCCATATTTTTATCGTGCAATTTGCATTTTTTAATTGACTTATGTGTATATTGCTTTAGTGATTATACTCGCATTCCAATTAGAGATAACTACTCAACTCAGAAGGATTCGATCAAGCAAAATCTCACAGTCTTTTGAATACAAGAATAGATGCAATTCTTTAGATACTGTCTTAGTGGACGTATGCCAAAAAACGCTGGGTTTTTTATCGCTCCGATGGTTTGCCATATCAAAAACCAAAATAAGGACTAATCATGATAATTAACTATTTTAAAATAGAACCGTCGAACATCAACAAATCGAAGTTATACGAATATGAAAAATACATAGGTTTACCTTTATACAATGAAGCAATTCTGAAATACAACGGTTTTCAAAAAGCTTTAGCCATCAGAAAAAAATTAAAACTCAATTCATTAGAAAACATTTCTTCAAACGATTGATTGAACAACGAATAAAATCTAATAAGAGAATACTTTTAAAATCAATATCATGGCCAAGTTCTTTTCAATACTTGATATAAATACAATCGGAATTTTAGATTATGAAAATTTTCTAAAATTGGGTATTATCTATTTTCATGCTTTTGGTGTAGTCATTGGATTTTTATTAGGATTTTCGAAACTTTTTTCAAGTGATGGTTTTAACAAATCATACGGAACGGTTCTTTATTCATCCGTGTTTTTCTTGATTTTGAATAATGGTTTACTTTTCGATCAAGGGGCATTAAAAAGCGAAAATAAAATCACACTTGGATTTTATTACGGTCTGGTTCTTTATTCTAGCCTGGCTGTTTTAATCTGTTTCAAGTATGTATTAGAATCTTTAGATAATCCTTGGATTTATTGCAAAAGACTTTTAGGGACAATTCCTATTACGATTTTACTTTCTTATTTTATTCCCGATCTTTACTTTATATCATTTGTAGATATTTTAGGATTTGTTATTTCAATTTTTACTTTTATTTGGTCTTTGAGTAGGGTTTTAAATACTAACAAATCTATTTTACATTATAATCTTCCCTTTCTATCTTTCTTAATCTCTATTTGTTTTGTTTTTGATTTTCTTGGTTCTGTTTTTTTTAAGAAAGAATGTTTATTCTTTGCGGAATTTATTCCGGGATCAGTCATTTGTTACGCATTTATTTTAGAACGTCTTTTTCCTTCTTTATTTGGCAAAGTTAAAGTCTCCGGCGCGAACATAGACAAAGAAATTGAATCCGAAACAATTTCAATTCCAGAAGTCAAAGAAACAAAAAAATATAAATACCCGCCTAGAGATTTGTTAGATGGTACTGATTTAGAAAAAGTTAAAATCAAACTGAGTCAATTTATAACTTCCAAAGGTTTTATAGACGAGGAACTTAGGCTTCCGGATTTTGCCGCTGATTTAGGTCTTTCCACTCATCAGGCTTCTTACTATTTAAATCAATATTTGAATCAGAGTTATAACGACTTTCTGAATTTTCATAGAATAAACGAAGTTATGATTATGATGAAAAATAAATCTAATTTCAATCTTTTAACTATCGCTTTTGAATGCGGCTTCAATTCCGCTTCTTCGTTTCACAGGGCTTGTATTAAATTTACCGGGAAATCTCCGCGTGACCTTAGAAATTATATTCAGTTCAATATCGGAACCGGCAATAAAGTAGAAAAGCAATTGGATTTATAATTATTATTTTGGTTATAATTGCAGTAAAAATTGAGACGTTTTCTTTTCTTCGCACCGGTGTGGCGTTCTGAAACTCAATCATTTCTTACAAAAACGCTATATTAATGATTTCGTAAGCGATTCCATTTCTTTGTTTTTTATTCTCAAAACTGCTCTGTTTTTGCGTTTCCTCCGTTATATTAGTTCGGCTCTCTGCTATTTTAGTTTTTGCGAGGCTCAGGTGGTTCCGGTTTAATTTGAAAATCAATCGCGTAAATTAAAAGTAAACTTCCTGTCGTATTAGTTTCAATTTCATAGCATTTTAAGTTATCGAGACTTACTCCCATACTCTTCCAATTTTCTTTAATTATATATAATTTTTCTTGTTCATTGTTTACTGAAGCCCTTAAAATCGATTCCTCAGCAATGAAGCCAAAGTTCATTCTCGCTTCGAAACCATAACAATTGGTAAAAGTAATTCGAGATTTAAGTTCCTCTGGCCACTTAACCAATATGGAAATACTATCGTCGTGTCCTGGCAAAGTTCGATCGATTTCAATTAGTAATAATTCAGCATCATGCCAAGGTAGATTATTAAATTCAAATTTCATTTGGAAAATCCTGAATCTTTGTCATTAGGTCGGGGGCTATAATGCGTCCCTTTTCCATCTAAATGGTAATGTGAATAATTTGGGCCCTTATCACCTGGCTTGGTTGCAGGGTCTATTCTTAATTTCTCTTTGAATTTACCGTTTTCTATTTCTCCATAACTACCTGTCCTATGCTTGTTTTCTAAATATTTGTCAGGTATTTTATATTTAGAATTCGCAGGTAAGGCAATTCCGTCCTTCGTAACATGTATTACTTTCTGGAAATTTCCTCCCACACTACCCGACGAACCCGGCACATCGACTTTCGGTTTAGGTAGCTTCGACCCAAGGGCTTTCCCAGCCATCCCGCCAAGAACCGCGCTCATAGTATAAGCTTTAGCTTGTCCAACGGCGTAATCACGAACTTTGTCGTCTTTGCTCGTTAATTTACCAGCAAAATCTTTTACACTCGCGTAAACTTCCTTTCGGTTTTCATAAAGTTCTTTGGCGCCTTTAGCCGTAGCAACAGCGGAGTTCACAGCAGCATCAACAGGTGTAGGAGCAGAAAGAGCGGACTTTACACCTTCAACGAAACCTTTAGCAATATTTTTAGAAGCGTCTTTAAAACCAGCATTCTCGTCTTGAGGAGCATGCCCCGTCGGATCCTTATATTGTATCGGATTTCCATTTACATAAGAAAAACGATTCCAGCTTTGAGAATTGTATTCATCCGGGATTAAAGTATCCGCACTGGTAAATCTCGCAATTCCCGGGTCATAGAATCTCGCATTGTAAAAGTAAAACCCAGACTCTCTGTCCAACTCCTGCGAATTGTATTTCGGAGCAAAGTTCAAATCCCCACGTTGGACAAACGTCTCACCATACGGAAGGTATTGCATCTTGGAAAGAGTTTTTCCTTCGTCGTCTAACACAAGAGAGACGGAATCCACTTGATCGGTAAGAAAATACGCAAGCGCACCCACTTCGTTTAATGCGGCGATACGAACCCCGTTCAGATAAACGTTGTTCACAGAAGTGATAACGTTCTCAGCTTCGATGAACTCCAACCCGTAAAACTTGCTTGGATACAAAATCTCTACGTTGGCAAATTGATTGTTCTTGGGTTCGAGAGAAGACTTTCTAATTCTAAAACCACTTTCGTCATACCAATAACTTCCAAGGATCGCATTGTTGCCGTCTTGGATCTGAGTAATTCGATCTTGAGAATCGACTTGAATTCGTTTGGTTAAATCCTTTGCATTGTCTCTTTGTCTCGTGAGATTCCCATTGGCGTCGTATTGCATGACGAACGCATCATTCCCGGATTTACTGGAATCAATGTTCGTCACCTGGTGATTTGTATATTGGTAACTCCATTCATCCGTGATATTTCCACTCACAGGATCATGAACTCGTTTGGAAGTTAAGTTTCCATTCTTTGCATAGCTAAAACTTTGCTGAAATTCTCTCGAAAGGTTTCCTTCTGCAATTCCTAGATAACTACCGGTCGCATTTGTTAAACGACCCAGCCCGTCATAGCCATAGTCATACTGCGCGCTCCAGTCCGTAGAATTATTTGCAATTCTTGTAATGTTGTTGTTTGGATTAAACGAATAAACCGCGTCTTGCAAAACCTTGTTGCTTCCGTCTACATCCCCGGAAGAATTCAGTCTCACCATTCTCCCTTTCACGTCATAGCCGTAGGTAGTTTGAATCCCGTTTCCAAGAGTCAAACTTGCAGTTTGGCCAAACTCGTTGTAGGTAATGTTTTCTACAATATCCTTGTTGCAATATCCCGGTAAGATCCCGTTTGTATTGACTTGAACTGAAATTTCCGAGATATACCCAGCGCTTCCGTATTCGTAACAAGCCCTCATTCTACCGTGACTGATCGGATGTTCGGGATAATCGATACGAGTCACACGACCGAGTAAGTCATATTTAGTTTCTGTAATGTATGGTCCTTGGGTTTCTGTTGGTAACGGGTTTCCTGCCGACGTTGCAAGGATCACTCGGGTTTCTTTCTTTACACGACCCAGTTTGTCATAGCTAAAAGTTTTACTTTGGTTGGAATCTTCGATTCGTACGAGTTTGCCGAGCGAGTTTTCTGCTCCCGGAAAAGAATCATACGAATATTGAATATTCCCTTCCGGGATATTCTTAGTAAGGATACGGCCAATCCCGTCATACGACAAGTTTGTCGTAACTCCTTTTGCGTTCGTGCTACTTGTTAAATCTCCAAATCCGTTGTAATTGTAGGAACTCACACCCAAGTCAGGATCACTTTGGGCACGTAACTTCCCAAATGCGTCGTAACTCCAATAGGTCTGGTTTCTTCCGGAAATGTCTTTTGTGGGAACTCCCGCAGTCGCATTGGGACAACTCATCAAACTTGAATCATTGAGATCGCTTTTCTTGGTACGGTTCCCGGCAATGTCGTAACAAAAACCGATCTTGGCCCCTGTCCCGTCGGAAGAAAAATCTTCCACATACAGGATTTCTCCTTTCGCGTTCTTCACGATTCGTTTGCTTGTGCCGGAACTGTGAGTCTCTGTCGTTTCAAACGCAGAGTTGTAAGTGGTTGTGATCGTTGTAGGAGAAGTTTCTCCTGCTGCCGTCGGTAGAATTGTTTTTTTAACCCGGCCGATCGGATCGTATTCAAAAGATGTCGGATTTCTTTCTTCTAAGTGCAGAACAAACCGGTCGATTTCTCCGGATGTCGCCCAGTTCGATTGACCTTTTCGAACTATCTTTCCGGTTCCGTCGTAGACAAGTCTTCCTGTAATCGCATAATTACCGTTAGACGCACTTTTGACTGAGTAGATGTTCCGGCCCATTCCATCCGTGTAGGTCCTACTTGCAAAGTCTGGGTCTCCTGTGCCGGATGGTAGAATCGTCTTTGCGGAAAGCGGAAAACTTGCGTCATACGAGTGAGTTGCAACAGTACGAGTTCCATCATCTGTGTCCGCGCTTGAGCGGATCAGTCTTCCGTATCCATCATATTCAAAAAACCTTTTGTTTCCGTTTGGATCTGTGCTTGTGGTCGGAAGTCCGAATGCGCTTTCGTAGTTGATCTGATGTGTGGTCGTTAGTGTAATACTTCCGCCGAATTTTGTTTCTTGGGTTACAAACTGTTGGAGTTCGTTGTCATACGCGTAGGAACTCCCACGCGCAGGGCTCGAACTCGTATCTTTTTCAACCGTTTGATTTCCGTGAGTATCATATTCATACTCAGTTGTATGAACTCCCACAGGACTAAGCCCACTTCCGGTATAGGAACTGGTGCGTTTGATTAAATTCCCTCTTGTGTCGTAGCTCAAGAGCGACGTTATCTCGTGGGAACTCCCACTGAATGCCACACTCCGAATTGCACGCCTTTGATTCGTCGTATCGTCGGTTTCAAAATCGGTGATGGAAGTTGTGGTCGTAACTCCGTGCACGCTATCGGTAAAGTGATCCGTGATTGTGTCGGTCTTCCGACTGAGTTTCGTTCCATTCAAAATGATGTCGAAAACTTCTGTCGTAGTTCTTTGGCCGCTCAAAAACTTTTCGATCTTAGTCGTAACGGGGAGATAACTGGTTACACCCGGCGCAATCGCAATTGGTTTTACATCGTACGTTGTCTGAATGGTTCCGTAATCATTATTGTCACTACCGATGATACGAGTTTCTTTTTCCGCTCCGCCAAGAGCGCGGTTCATTAGAAAGTCTGAATACGGAGTCGTATGGTATTTGTGAGTCGTTCTTTCTCCGTAGGCTTCGTGTATGGTAAATTCACTAAACCCAAAGAAATCCGTTTCTTTTTTTCCGTTGATAAACGAAGAGAATGCAAATCCATTCTTGTATTCGTAGTTCTTTGTGATGGTGTTTGAAAATCCGTCTTCGATCGCGACCTTGGTGCAGACTCGATAGCTTGTGGGAAGATCCGGAATATCGTCTTCCCCTGTGTTGTCAAACTTCGTGGAATTGGTATATTCAAATTCGTAAATTCCCCCAATCCCGTTTTTCACTCTTTCGATGATGTCGGGTAATGTTCCCGTAGAAAGTGCAAAATACCAGTTGGGTTCTTTCAAATGAAAGATTCCGATGTCTGTTAAGCCATCCCCGTTATAGTCTCCTTGGATCCACTGGAAAACATAGACTTGCGCGATTAAATCGGGACGATCCAAAGATTTTGTGACAACGTTACCCGGAAGAGAAACAATTTTACTCTGTGTAAGATCATACAGCTTCTCTTCCCCACCCGAGATTACAATCGGATTTCCGTAATTGTCAAACCGGTCGCTAAACCCTACGGTCCCCGCGTTGTATGTATTTTTTGTAATATTCGTGGAATTGATTTTAACTTTGGTGAAGGCTGTCCCGTTGTCCTCTGTTTTCCCAAACACGATGGAACCGTCGGAAGTGAGAGCATACACAATTCCCGCGGGACTTTTCGAATCGTAATCGGATGTTGTGATCGGAAGAGAAAACTCTCCCGTCAAACGTTTGAATTGAATGGCGTTGGATGAAATCGTTCCTAAATACCATTTGTGCGCGGTGGTTCTTCGGTCTACGATCACAAGTTGTGCTTGTGTGGTTGTAAACTTTCCCGAAAAAAAACTGAATTCTTTTCTTCTTTGTCTGTTCTCGTTTGTTCCCGCTTGGAAGAGATCATTTAGATCGGTAGAAGTTAAGTCCCCACTCGGAGTTAAGACTTTGGTTCCACTAAGTCCAGAGAGTACAAACCTTGCGTTTCCGCTTACAGTCTGATCGTCTAAAACAAGAACTGACTGAGAAGTATTGTTCTCAAAATGATCCGCCACAATTCCGCTATTTTGTGGATCAAACTTAGTGATGTCCGTATCCGTAAACGTGGCTACATTCAAAACATCGAATGCGGTTCCGTTTGTATTCTTCAAACTAAAAAACTGATTCGTAGTTCCTTGTTTTTTGTAAAACAACACCTCGTCTTTTGTGTTGTTTGAATACCTGTCCGGTTTTCCGCCAAAGAGTGTTGTAATTCCTGTCCCTTCCGGGTTAAAGTTTGTATTGACCCTTTCTGTAAAAGTATTCCCCCGTTTGAGGTCCCATACGTTTGCTTTTCTGTCAAAGATCAAAAGTTCTGGAGAAGTAGAACAATCGTCCTGAGTAAAACATCCCGGAAACACGAGTTCCCCTTTTCCGGAGTTTAGATTTCCGTCATATTTGTAATTCAGTAGAATCGTCTTTGTGTTGTTAGATGCTGCAAAACTTGTTTTACCCGATTCTATTTTCACCTCATCCCTGGGTAGAGGAGTTTTTAGGATTCTGTCCTGGTCGGGGCCGTAGCTCATGTCGCTGTAGATTTTGTATCGAAATCCGTTGAATGTCGATTCTCCGATCCAGAACTTTCCGTCGTTTGAAGAGTAAAATCCGATATCCGTTCTTCCGTCTCCGTTAAAATCTCCTTGGATCCAACGAGTTACAGTTTTAAACTGAGGAGTTCTCGACCAAATTCTAAAATTGATTGTCCCGTCTCCCGTTTCGCCTAATGTCCATTCTCCGCTACTACGATCGAATAGTAGAAAATCCGAAAGACCATCCCCGTTAAAGTCACCGCTAAATCGGTCATGTCCGAATAACGCCTGTTCGGGTGCGGTGAACACTTTGTAAAGTTTCCACTGAAGTTTAAAATAGACCGGATCGGTTTTGTTTGGATTGCGGTGATTTTCGCCTACAAACCACTTACCCGATCTGGAATCATACAAGGAGATATCCGTTCTTCCGTCACCGTTGTAGTCTCCTACGAGTAAGTTTACTTTGTCGTGATCTTTGCCCGGTTTTGTAGTGTCGTTTGTGTTCGAACTATCTAGATTAGAATCTGGAGCATAATCATTTCTGAATACGTTTTGAAACTTCTTGCTAAACCGAAGAAATTCAAAACTTCCTCCTTTATTCAGCATTAAAGTCCACTGCCCCGTCGGCTCGTCAAAAAGAACAGAATCGGAAAGTCCGTTTCCGTCGTAGTCTCCAGGAAACCATTCCATCCGAAAGATATCCGGGATGCCGTACATGAGCCTTCCATACGACTTAAATTGAAACACACGACCGTCGTGTTCCGCTACGATAAAGTCTCTCGTAGAAGGTAAGTAAAAGGCGATATCACTCCTTCCGTCTCCGTTAAAATCCCCGCTCGTATTCCCTTTAAAAAATCGGATCTTTTCCAACGTATCGTATCCTTGATACCGGTTCGCATACAGTTTGAAATTGTATCCTCCTTCTTTTCTGCCTTCCGCGGCCTTCCAGTTTCCCGATTTCGGATTAAAAAATAAAAGATCGCTGATCCCGTCCCCGTTATAGTCTCCTTCAAAATACTGTGTGGAATTCGGATCTTCTTCCATTTCGGATGACGTTTGATTGACTATCGTTTGCCAAGTCAAAAGTCTGCTCGAAGATTGATAGTTAAACTCAGGGCTTGTGGTATGTCTACTGGACGTTATACTTTTCAGCCTGGGTCTTGCGGAATCGGAAGAGGTTTCATAGACGGGAGTATATTCATACAGTTTACCACCGTTGTCCCAACCCACTTCGATTCTTTCCAAGATCTTGTCCATTTTCATAAAGAATCCAGGAGCGCTTGAGACGTAAAAGTCCTCTCTTTGTTTGGTAAAAAACTTTACGTATTGGCGCGCGGACAAACCACTTTTGGAATTTCCGGTGTATCTGATTTCTTTTAAATAGAGATTTCTGTTTTTTGAATATTCCGAATTGTCGTATTGTGCTTGGAGATAATTTCCGTTTTTGTCTTCCGTTCTTGAAAGATACCAGCTATACGTTTGGTTCGAAACCTGCGGATTAAAGATCCTACTTGCGTTTGTTTCTCCGTAGGTTGTCTTGGTTCCGGACGAATCGAATACTTCCCAAACTCCCCCACTCTCTATATTACTGAGTCTTAATACAACCAAACCCTCACTTGCAATCTCCGGTCTGTAAGTTCCGTTTTCATTTGTGGTTCCACCCGCTACTTTTACGAGTTTTTGCCCGTTCCAAGTAAATGTGTCTCTTGCGTCATACCAGAGGGCTCCGTATTCGGGCGTTCTTGTAATCGACCCAAGACCCAAACTCCATCCCACTCCCAACCAACCGTCTCCTTGCGTGGAAGAATACGTGATTGTTAGCTTTGGTTCCACACCGGATCTTCCCGCAGGTGTTTGAATGGGATATGAAAGACTAACGTTTCCGTAGTGACTCATTTCAGGCGGTGCTATGAATGCGGCTCCCGCGAGCGGATCCGCTTTTGTTTCCGGATCGTCAATCGCCTGGCTGTAGTTAGTCGATATGGAAAAAAGGTCGCTTCCTTCGGGTGCGGGCGCACTTCCGGGTGATCCGTTTCCGGAACCAGGGCCGCTTCCCACTCCGCTTCCGGAGGATGGAAAACTTGTTCCCGGCACAAGTCCCGCAAGCGCAATCCACCAATTGTTTTTGTTTCCGTGTTTGCCCGGCAAAAGGCCGCAGCTTGCGGAAAAAAACAAAATACAGGAGACAAGTAGTATATTCTGATAAAACCTATTCACTAAAACGCAAGTGTTCCGACAGAAACCCCACTTTTTACTTGCAAAAAGATTGGTTTTCTGATACTGAAAAGTCTCCCGAGTTTTCCCGCCGCCTCTCCACCTCCACCCAAACGCGGGTGGGGCCGATCGTTTCACAGAGGATTGTCGTACTTCCGACGATTTTGTATACAAATCCGAGCAGCTTTCAAAAACCTTTCGGTCTCTCGAAAAAACACTTTTGAATATCATATATATTCCATTTTAATCATTTCTATGTTGCCTCAATCGACAACTCTATGTCTGAAGAACTTCCTTCCACAAAGCCTTCCGAAGGAAGGCCCCTATTTAGTGGATAGTGCTTAGGGGTCAGTGGATAGAAGTTATGGAGTATAAAAATCATACTTTATTAAAACCTAATTCTTTTCGTACTAAAATGTAACTAACCACTGATTCCTAAACCCTATCCACTGATTCCTGACATCTGACCCCTAGAACTTGATCTTAGCTCGGATCGTAAAGTCCCTGTCGATGAGAGGTGACACAAAGAAATTGTTCAAACCGTATTTCAAAGCGCCCGGGTTTGCCAAATCCACTTTGTAACCTCTAATCCTTTGTTGAGTTTTGTCTTGGGCAAGCCAAGTCACAAAACCAAATCCGGAATCCGCAACAGCAGTTCCCCTGTATTGAACTCCTTCGTTGGTAGTACTGATCTGAAATTCTTTCGGACCGTCTACTGTAAATGTGGAGATATCGCTGACTCTTCCCCAGATAGTACGTTTGGTTCCGTTGATTTGATCCCAAGTAGTTAAAATTTTATTACCCGATACAATGGAGCCGGTTAAGAAGAGATTTCTAGAATCCACGTTCATCTGGGCTAAAGACAAAGCGTTCGGATACAAAAATTGCCCCGCTTGCAGATCCAAAATCCTTAAAAGAGCGTCTTTACCGTTCTTTCTATACGTCAAAATTCCCCGATCCCCAAAAGAAGTCAGCTTGAGAGAATCCACATTTCCCGACTCCGCTTCAATATTAGAAGTTCCTAATAAATTGGAATTCGAAGTGTCGATTCCTCTTCCTAAAATCACACCGTCGTTTCTTCTCCAAAGAACCATTCCCCTTCCCGTAGCGGCTCCCACTTGCAAAGAATCCACGGGTCTTGTAGCTTCGCTGATAAGGGTCTGGGTGGAACCGATCTTTGTTCCGGTCGTTAGATCGTAAACGGAACCGTAGGCGGTATGAGAATCACCGCCGGATGATAGTCGAACATTCCAAGCATACACAAGTCGATTGTTATCGTTTGCACCTGCCGCTACGTCGATTTGGTAAACAGGAGTATTGCTAGGAATTTCCACCACGTAGTATATGGTTTTAGTTTCTGCATAACTCCAAATGGAAATGCTTCCGCCTTGAAAGGCTCCCGTGTCCAACCGTAAAACCCGAGCATTAGCTTGGTAAGTTTTGGTTTCTATGAACCCGCAATAGCTCATTTGGCAATACGTATAAACGTCATACATCGGATTCGGGGAAGTCGTTATGGAAGGTACGAATGATGTAGCAAAGTCGTTCCAAACAATCGCGGCTCGATCATTTCCAAACGTAACGTCATATGAATACGAAAAGGGAGGATTACCAGGATACATGAACACTGTTCCCCACATAGACATTCCACCAACTGGTTGTAATCGGCTTACCACCAATGTTTCACTTCCTACTGAAGCCAGTGTAGTCAAATCTTTCACAATTGCATAGATATTGTATCCGTTATCCCAAACAATCACCGCCTTTCCGTTCTTCGCTTTGACGATATAACTTCCGGTGGAAGCCGCCGAATTGATATTAAACGGATTTCCCAAAGCCTGCCCGGTGCTGATTTGATTGTATCTTCCGATCAGAGTCGTGCCCTGTCTCCAGACAGTCAAAGCAACGTCCCCGTGATTGGCAACGGCGGCATATGCTAAATCCTGAGCGTTCACATCCGCGCTGACCGTAAAGTCCGTGTTCGTACTTTCCAGACGATAGGATTTGCCCGTAGCCGCGGTCAAACGAACAAGCCCGGAATACAAGAAATTGCTAAAGTCCCCGCCGTCCGCCCAGGAATTCCAAAGGGCCACGCCTTCGTTGTAAATCCCCATCCAGTTGAGAGAATTCAACTCGGGAGTAAAACCCAAACAAGAACCTGGATGGAACGGACTCGAGGAACAACTCACATTTCCGTTTAACAAAAACGGTTTGTATTGAACCTGATCAAACGCCGTAGAGTTAAAGGAAGAATTCACAAAAGTGTTCCAATCGGCGGTAAACCCGGTATCGACCGAAAGCCTGACATCCGGAGAAGTTAAGGTTCCCGGAACATATACGGAAGTCGTTTTTGAAGCGTCTATTTGAATCAGACGATCTAGTTGAACGTCAAAAGAACCGTCCTCTGCCGCGGGTAAAACCTGGACCACTTTGTAGTTTGTGGAATCCCCTTGGATAAAAAAGTTGTCCCCCACGTTCACGGAACCGTAAGAGTTCGCAACTTTAATAAGGCTCGTGCCTTTAACGATCGGAACTCCCGCTTCCCCTTTCAATTTGCGAACCTGAGAGAAATGCAAAGGCCAAATGGTCTTGCGATACGCGGTATTTAAAGCGGGTCGAATATACAATTTTACTAAACTAATCGCTGGATCGACCGTAGTACTGAGCGTCGGCAACTGGACGCAGAGCGTGTAGACTTGGCTGATAAAGTCCAGGGTCGTGCCGCAGTTTTTCAATTTGTAAGGATCGTTGGAACTTAAGTCTTTAACGACATGAAACCAATCCGTCCTATTCCCGCCAAAACCCAAACTGATTTCAAAATCCGCCGCTTGGTTGATATTGTAACGATCCGAAGACACTTGAGGGTTGTAGGAAAAGTTTGTAAAATACTGATACGGACCCGTATCCACCGCAGAACCGAAGTTAGGCGAAAGATATTTCGTCTTGTCCAATTTGATCTTTAGTTCCACCCTTTCGCCAAAACCAACCTCACCCAAATAAAGAGAATTCGTATCCGGATAATAAGGATGATTTCCCAAAGTTTTTAGATCCCATTTTGTATTTAAGGGATAACCGTTTCCGGTTTCCAAAGGATTGGTTCCGAACTTCTGTTCTACTTTGATAAAGTCCTTAAAAGAAATGTAAACTAAATCGTAGTTATCACCGGCCCAGATGATGGAATCCGCACCCTTTAAAATCGGAGCGGCAACCGCACCTCTCCAAGGATCAAATTTACGAATACTTCCGGAATCTGTCCAGTACTCGGTCGGAGAATAAAACTTCCCCTTGGAATAGATCGCCCAAACACCCGAGTTCGTTTTTTCGGATTCCGTCCATTGGCTATACGGTTTTTGAACGCAAGCGGTTCTACTCACACCGTCCGAACCGGTGCTTGTTTCATCCGTACAAGGAATGTTAGTGCTGACTCCTCCGAAGGACTGAATACCTTTTAAATACACTCTGGATTCCCCAAGCCTAGGAGCCGATTCGGACAAATCGATGACATAGTCCTTAAACGTAATATTGTCCCCCGAGCAGGAAATTCTTTCCAAAGCTTTTTTCAAACTGATCCCCGGAGAAAAAACGTCCGTAGACTTAGTGTTACACGGATTGGATACGTTAGGCGTATCAAATGCCGTTACACGATACATTTCTCTGACTCCCGGTCCGTACACTTTTACCAGTGCGGTTCTACCTTTTGCGTTCTCTTCGATGATCTTTAGATTGTTACCCGTAAAACTAAGCAAACTCGATTTGTAATTCGAATCCGCTACGTGAGTCATGGTATAGTCCACGATCATGATCTTCGGAGTATATCCGGCTGCGATCGCTTTTTCCACTTCCGCAGTATTCAAATTTGTTAATTCAACCACATACGGACCAAAGTCCGAACCGCCGTAGACTTCCACTTCAAAAAGACTGTAGTCGTCGTTTCTCAAACGAAAGGAGGACATGGGAACCAATTCCCCTCCGGGAGTTTCAAACATCAAAGAACAAAGAATGTTTGAAATTTTAACCGGCATATTGACTGATAAATTTTTGATATACAAAGCGGCTCTGACTACGCCCGCGTTCGGTTCCACTGTGGAAGTTTCGTTGATCTTAGAAGATTTATCCGAACGATACTTTCTCGCTTTGTTTGTGGAAGAATCCGATTTTAAATTCCAAGCGTCCCGATCGATATTGTTTTTAAAAGGACGATCCGCCCATTTTGTAGTTGTGGAAGAAGTTGCGTTTTTTGCGTTCCAACTGTCTCTCGTACTATTGCTGTAGTTCATCCCGGTGGATACAAGTCCCATTCCAAAACCGGCGGTCATACCTGCGGACATAGATCTTTCGTGAGACTGTCCAAGGTCCGTTTCCGTACTGAATGAATCCTGAAATTGAACCGTTCTTTCGTTCAACTCGTTTTGATGAATTTTTTCGGAACCTTCGTTTTTGGAAGCTTCAAAGTCGTTCGAGTTAATCTCGCTTACGATCTGATCGCTTTGGTTCGAAGAATTTTTTAGGATCTGTATCTTTAACGTCACGGGAGGTGCGATTGTAGTTTCGATTTGCGGATAGTCCGCCACCCATACGTTTGTCAGAGTTTCATTCTGATTTAAAATCCCGTCTCCGTCAAAGTCATTCACGATATTCGTACCCGTAGGATCGATCGTGCCCATCAAAGCATTCGAATTCACTAATCTTCCAGGAGGTAGGTTAAAAATTGCGTCCACGGGTGTTACCGGACTTGAACCGGATCCTCCATTGCCCGGTCTTACCGGAACACCTTCGTTGTTCACTTGGGTTTTTACTGGCTCCGCGGCTAACCAAATCGCGCCCGCAAGATCCACGTTATCCATCGTGTTATGATCTTTCTCAAGAAAGCTACAGGTCGCAAAAAGCGTTATGAATAATAACGATATGAAACGGAAATAGATATACGACATCCAACGAATTTTCAACATTTTTCACCTCTTTGTTTTACGCTTTTGAACTTTAACGTTCCTCATCCGAAATACAATTGTTCGCTAAAACACATTGCGATTGTTATACGATTGCTTCCGATGGAAAAGGAGAGAGACGTTCAAATTACAAAAGTTTCATATTAGCTATGAAAAAAATGATGTCTGTCGTGGCTACAGTATTTCGAAAAAGTCTGCTTTTTTGTGATTCTATTACTAAAAATGTATCAATTTTTTGACTCAGTTCGAGTAAGAATTATCCGTATCGCCAAACGTTCGTTATTGATACGGAGTTCGTTTTGATTCGGTTTTGTTGAAACCAAATTATGATTTTTACGTTTTTGATTCTTATTTAAACTCATTTTATAACAAAGAATGCTACAAAATCGAACCTCTGTAGTTTCAGGTCATTTGGAACAAATACTAGAACCCATCTCAAAAATGCCTAAGAAGGATCATAGCACATCCGAGAGCAATAAACCCATCGAAATTAAAATCGTAATATTCATAACGGACTACGAGTCTTCTAAAGTTTTGAAGCCAGGCAAAAAGACGCTCGATTTTCCATCGTCGTTTGTAACGCCTCAATCCTCGACCATCTTGTGTCGGTTGTTTTCTTTTCTTTCTATGCGGTGCAATGATTTTCGTTTCATACTGTTGCAAAATGTGTTCGTCTAAACCGTCGCTATCGTATGCTTTGTCACCGATCATTCGTTTTGGATTTTCTTCTATAAAAAGATTTTCTAATGTTTGCTCCACTAACGTGACTTCATGGGGCGAAGCATTTTCCGTGCAAAAGGCGATAGGAAGACCTTGGCTGTCTCCGATTGCCATGATCTTTGTACCCTTCCCACGTTTGGTTTTCCCCACTTTTGGACCCCTTTTTTTGCAGGAACAAATGTGCCGTCTATAAAGGATTCTTCTATATCTATTCCTCCGCGTTCTTTCAAATCGGAGGCTAAACTACGAATCATATTCCGCATCGTTCCATTTCGGTTCCATTCTTGAAAGCGACGATGGCATGTTTGATATGGAGGATAACGATCCGGCAATTCCTTCCACTGAGCTCCTGTGCGCAATATCCAAAGAATTCCATTTAAGATTGAACGAGCATCCATACGAGGACGACCTTTTCCATCTTCACGAACGTTAGGCTCAATTATCAGAGGCTCCAATATTTTCCATTGATCGTTGCTTAAATCCATTCTTTCAGTGATTTTTATTTTACGATTGTGTACAGCTTTAAAAATAAATTGTACTTATCATTTGTTGGTTTTTGAGATGGGTTCTACTATTCCTATATCATAGGATACCGTTCATTTGAGCGCAAATCCCGCGTTTAGACGAAGAATTTTAGGCATTCTATTATGCGGGAAATACTTCGAACCCCGGTTGAGTAACAAGTAGCAGCGGTCAAATTCAAACGTGGGAAATTGCAAGAAAATACTGATCAAAGTAACCAAAGACAAAATGGTAAGATCGAAACGTAAAAAGTAGTGCTGCTTGAACTCACAAAATTAGAGGAACTCTTACAAGAACTTAAGGTCTTTAAAAATTCCTTGTCCCCTACCCTACTACTGATCCCAGGGGCTACAAAATACACTCAAACCCATTATATTCACAAACAAAACGAACTTCTATCAAAACGTACGACTGCTTTCGCACTAAACATTTCTACGGATTCTGTTTACGCAATCAATCTTCAAAAAATCGCAAGCCCTCAACAGTTATACTTTCGGATTCCGAAATTTATCGCTCCATCAATGATTTAAAGCTTAAATTGGATTTAACCCTTTCCAATTTCAAAGAAATCAATTCTTACAAATCGCAAGAAAGTATCTAATTTACATAGGGATCATTTTAGGCTTTGCTCTCGTTTCAGTTTTGAATTTGTTTTTTACATTCTTGCTTTGGAGGAAAGCATAGCCACTTGTTATTTGATGGCCTACTCTTTTCTGATTTTGTAGAGGTGCCGATGCTAACTGCGTATTCCAAGGTTTTCCTTTTCCTAGTTTTGTAAGGGCTTGCATAAACTCTTCGTGTGAAAACGTTTCTTCACCTTGATTCACATTAGCGTTTGAATTTATGCTATCAAGTTTTTCACCCAACCTGGTCCCGTTCAAAAATTCAACTGGTACGAGTATTTGAACCTCTTCCGAAAAATACTTTTTAATGATTATCTCTAACGATTCCGGAACTGTGTTTAAAATCAAAAGCGTTCCATTATCTCTAAATTGAGCTTGAACTCGTTTCAGAATTTCAATACTGGATCTGGTTAATCGTTCCGAAGACCAGTTTAAGAAGGCTTCCCAGGAGGGGTCTTGGTATTTCCGATCTACGTTTAAGTTTTGTTTTAGGGAAACGTTTTCTTGTTTTGCGGCTTGTTTCGCTGTTGTGTTTGAACTCACTTGCAAAAGCGCATTGTACGTGCTTTTAATTCTATCTTTGTACGAATAGGATGATGCTATATTTACCGGTATGGAACTCCAAAAGGAATTCGTTTTATACTTCTCTTTGATATAGATTAGTTTTCGGATCGTTTCCAATACTGTCCCCGGTGAAATTTCAGGATTGTCATTACAAAGTTTGCGCCAGAGTTTAATTTTTTCTTTTTCTTTCTCCGGAACAGAGTCATATTCACCGAACTCTTTCAATATAAAAGTTCTTGTATGTTGGACGATATTTGACCAATTAATTTCAGAAGAAGATTCTTCATTATTTTTATTACTCATTATATTTGTACTTTGGTTACTAATACAAAGCTCCGTACTCTCGTACGGGGCAGCCCCGTACTCTTGGAGGTAACTGCCTAGGATGTTAGCGCTAGACTGCCTAGGATTTTTTTCTTGGAATTTTGATAGGTTGTATTGATGCCTCTCCATTTCAACGGCATTACTCAGATTCGAATTGAGTATTCGATAATGTCCGTGAAATGTTCCAGCGACCAAATATCCTTCCGCTTTCATTTCCCGGATATATTTAGAAACAGTAGTTTCAGCGAGTCCTACTTTTCTACCGAGTGATTTGTTCTTTGCAATACAACCACCAAGCCCTCGTTTTTTTCCTGCGATATCTAAATCAGTGATTCTAGATAATAATTGTCGTTTGGCCCTTGTTAATGGTAGTGACTCGATTACGTTTGATATAGTAAACGCACAACTGGACAAAGCTTCGCCCATAATTCTTTATTCCCTTTTTACGGTGCCGGACATAACGCGGGCGCAGCACGGTAAAAGTTTGAATTACCCTACTCTATTAAAAACGGGGAACTATTATTTAGGCGTGGAGCCTTTTTGAGATAGGTCCTCGATTCACTGTTAGTGGCCTAAGTGGTAGTGGCCAATCTTAGTTATGTCTCCTAAGATATTTTGGACTAGAATCAGGTACGAAACGGATGTCAAGCAAAAAAGAGACATAATTTATTATTTTGGGGTTTAAATTTGAGAAATCGACCTGCTTCGACTACCACATCTCAGCAGGTCTATTAACAGTGAATCGTGATGAATTTCGATTCAATACGACATTAATAGTTTGCCAATCAAGTACCAGCACTTTTTAAATAAAAATAAAAAAACTTAGGTTTTCTTTTTTTTATTTTGAAGTTCATCAAGGAGCTTTTGATTTTGAGTTATTCTTTTTTTAATAACGCTTAGCAAATCTTTGTCTTTTTGGATTTTTTGTATTAATAACGTTATCTTATATTTTTTATCTAATTGCTTTTTAGTCTCATCGATTGCTGTTGGCTTTGTAATCGTTTTTTTAAGATTGTTTGCAAAATCCTGAAATTCAATCCTTGTAGGCAATTCGGTAGACTGTAATTTCGGAATAAGCCAATTGGAAATTTCTTTTGGGTTCGATTCAATGTGTGGTTTTAATTGCATAATCAGTGAAGTGGGGACTTTATTTAGTAATGTTATAGACGGAATAATATTCTTGGATACAAGGTCATCGGCCAACTTGGCATGAGCTAATTTTTGTTTAACCCACGACTCTGATTTCCCAAATCGATTCATAAGCTCGGTTACTGTATAGTTTTTTCTCTCTTTGATTTCGGATAATGAAAATGCAGATTCTAGATCTGATAAGTCCTCTCTTTGTAGATTTTCTGTTAGTTTGTATTCCGGTATGAATTCGTCTTCTATATAATCAACATCATGAACAAGGGCTAAAATAAACTCTTCTCCATTTAGAGTCATTGCGAGTTTTCGTCTCTCACCTGCTATTAAATTGAATCTTTTTCCTGCTTTTTTTACAACTATAGGTTGAATTAATCCTTGTGCTTTTATACTTTTTGCGAGTCCTTCGATCGATTCTTGTATAAATGTTTTGCGTGGATTATTTTTTGAATCTATTAAAGATATTTTTATCTTTCTTAATTCCCCATTTTGACCGTTTGAATTGGCTAAGTCTTGTAAAAATACATTTGCTCTTGAAGGAAGACGTTCTTCGGCTTCTTCGGGCTCCATTTTTTTACTACCCGTAGCTGTTGACAAAAGGCTGAAGATTTCTCGTTTTTGCGCCATAAGGTTTACTTGTCGTATGTTAAGGACAACTGGGTGTCCTTTTTAGATGATTTATTTAGGTGAAAATTCAAAATTGTATCAACTAATCGGTCATAATGTTCTGAACCTATAGTATTTGGTTTAAAGGGCTCACCATTTTCAGTTCGGTCGTCCATTTCTTGAATATATGGTATTGGGTCGGTAACCATTGGACATTTTACTAAATCAAAACCAACTTCCTTTTTTTTGAGAAGAGAAAGAATTTCATTATAATTTTGGAGTTGATCTAGGATTTGAATCGCTCGCGCGGAGGGTTGTTTGGCCTTCCCCCATTGTACTGGAACTATAAATGATTCAATGGTTCTGCCAGATTGAATAGTGTTAAGAAATTGTTGTGCTTCGTTTATTTTTTTTAATACTCTTTTTATAGTCCTTGTTGCCCACTTGGAAGGTTTAACGGGAATTAAAACATAATCAGCTGCCATAATAGAGGATATTGTTTCCGAAGATCCGGAACCAGGAGTATCAATAATCACATAGTCATAATTTGAATTTCGAAGAATGGAACCAAGCTTTGGAATGAGTGATTGATTTTTTGTCGCATGATATGCGAAGTCTTCCATTTCTAAAGACGACACCAAAACATCGATTCCATGTTTGCTTCTAACAGAATTTTTAAGCGTAGTTTCCCCTCTTATCACTGTAAAAGTATTCGCTTCGTCGAAATCTTCAATGGGTGTATCTGGAAAAAAAGCATCGGAAAAATCAGCCTGCATATCAACATCGGCTGCCAAGGTCTTCCCGTTTTTGGAGATAGAGATCGTCAAATGAAATGCGGTAGTCGATTTGCCAGTTCCGCCTTTTGGGTTTGTGATTGTAATAACAAATTGTGGTGGCATATTGCAATTTTGGATATAAGACAT
>NZ_CP040841.1:307500-327104 GCF_006874765.1 Leptospira weilii | reverse complement strand
GAATTCTACCTTTACTCTATTGTCGGATATCCGACATTGAATCCTTATCGATACTGAATTTTGACTCGTGGAAATTTTATCTTCAAAAATCGAATAAAACTTTTTGCTTTCGATTTCGTTTCCAAATGGGGCTAAGGTTTTTTGCCTTCAATCATTTATCCAAAATTAGTATTTTTTCCTGAAGTTCTTGCTGTTTTAAAAGACGTTGTCGGATGTCCGACATTCTATCTGTACTTGGTTGACAGAATGCTTAATTTTAAACATCTTTCTTTTGTGCATCCGTCTTTGTTCAATCTATTGTTCTCAGATCATTCTTCTCCTAAAAACAAAAAGGAAGAATTTTCAAATGCTTTGGGTGAATGGATCCGAATTTCTAATGGAGTTTGCGGGGTTTTAACGTTGAGTTTTGATCACGGTAAAACCCTAGAAGAAGTTGCAAGTGTTGGTTATAACGAAGACGGCTTTTTTTATTCTTTTTTAGCTAGAGCTACTGGAAATTTAGATAAGCTCAATCTAAGTCCTGATTTTTTCCCTCTCTGGTTTTCCTCTATTGAAAACGATCTTTTTCACTCGGAGGCTGTCGGCTGTTTGGTCGGTGGAATTCGAGGAAATTCTTTTTTGGAAGGTTTTTTTCTGGTTGAGTTTCTGGAAAAACCTTCTGATGCGGTTCTTGCGCTTTGGGCTTTAGTTTCAAAAAAAATCTCGGAAACCCCCCGTTCCAATATTTCTATTTTACGCGCTCATTCTTCTTTCTCGACTCGGACCGATTTAAAAAAAGAAAGTCTTGGACAATTTTTGGCTGAGGTCTGCGGACTGCAATCTTGGCCAGATTGGTTCGAAAGAAAAAATTTTTGGATCCGAATCTCAGGCCCATCCGGCTCTGGAAAAAAAACCTTAGGCAAATGGTTACATCGAAATCTAAGTCCGGAAAAGGGAATCTTGGTGATTGGCTTTTTGCCCGAACAGATTTCCAAATTGGAAAAGTCTTTAGACGAATGGGTTCGAATGACCAATTGTGGGACAATTTTAATTGAAGGAACAGAAAAATTCACTTCACTTCAACAGAAATTTTTTTTCAAAATTCTTTCTGAGAATTCTGGAGATTTTCAGCTGATTTTTACGGAAACTCCGGGTGTAGAGCCAACTGAAATTTTCAGACCATTCCGAGAGCTTCTCCTCCAAAGGACGATTGTAGTCCCGGGCTTGGATGAGTTTAATTCCTCTCAAAAAAAATCTTTAATTGAACTGATTTTAGAAGAGTTGAAGGATTCCATGGGTCGTGAAGATCTTCGGTTGTCGGAAGAAAATTTACACAAAGTCCTAAAAATGAATTTTGGTAAAAATCTTTCGGGCTTGCGTAATCTTTTAGAAGAATCTATTTTGAGTTCTTCTGGTTCAGAAATCGGAATTCTGGACCGAAAGGAAAGCCGAGATCGGATTCTGACGATCCCGGATTCTGAGGATCTTGATCTTCGAAGGGCGGTTGAAGCGGTGGAAAGACAGAAAATTCTTCTAGCTCAAAAATTGTTCGGCGGGAATCAGATTCGAATGGCGCGTGCTCTTGGAATTTCCAGAGGATCTTTGCAGTATAAACTTAAACAATTGGAGATTGGTTAAAAGTGGATCTCGACTCACTCTACGAAGAACGAAAGACTCCCGGCGGATTTTTAGTTAAAGTTCGTCTTGCAAAAATGACCTATGTTGTTTTTACCCAAAAAGGACCTGAGGTTCCTCGAGGTTCGAAAAATAATTCAATAGTCGTCGCAGTTCCAAGAGTTGTTTTTTTAGGATCACAATTCAATCTTTCTCACTTTCGTCTTGGCGAGTTGAGTTTCGTAAATGTAAAACAAAGTAAACTTGTTATCCCTTATCAGCATTCCAATTCGGGAAATGAGGTCAGAACTATTTTTTTAAACAGTGGAAGTGATTGCGACGTTCTTCCGGTAGTTGTGTATCATTTTCAAAACAGTGAAGATTTAATTCGATCTAGAGAAGAAGGTGTGGAAATGCACCATCTCGTTTTGGATGAATCTTATCCCCGTCAAGATTTGATCACTTTGAAAATTCGATTTCCGTCTCTGAATATGCTGATTATTCGTAAAAAAGTGGTCGCTCATAAAGCGCCTGAGTCTCCGGCTGAAACAAACAAAGGGAAAGAATCCGGAATTGTAGATTTCAATAAAGTGAGAGCTGCGGACATTATGGATTCCGGAAATTTAAATATTCATTCTGGAAATCCGGTATTTTTGGCTCGGATTCATTTGAGGAGGATGGATCTTGAGAAAGTAAAACAACTTCTTTTGGATTTTCAGTTAAAACCGGAAGAAGTTTCCTTTGTTCGAACTTTTTTTGCGGTTATGATTCGCAATGAATTTGAAAAAGACGAGTTGAAACAAATTAAACAGAAACTTCTTAATCTAGATGAAGGTTTTCGTTTGGCCGAGTTGATTCTCGAGATGAAAGTTAAGGAGTTTGAAGTAGAACTTGAAAAAAACTTCGGTCCTGAAATCGCGAGCATGTGTTATGCGCTTCTTGAAAAAGAACAAGACCGAGCTGAAGAGGAAGAAAAAAGAATTATTCTCTGGGAATGGAAGTTAAGGGTGAAGCGTCTATTTCGAAAAAGCGCATGAGAATTTTCCTAAAAAATTCTAAAAAACAGTAAAAAAAGCTTCCTTTTTCTCGAAAAACAGACAAATTATAGAAAAATACTATGTTTTTTCGAACGAGAGCGATATTTTTGGCGCAATTTTTGCTTGCCGGACTTTTGGGTTTCGGAGTGTCCGGTGCATTGTCCGCTTCTGAAAGTGAGGTTTTGGAAGCGTCGAAAATCCTAGTGCATCAAGTAGAGGTAGATCGAGTTTTGTCTGTCCCCGTTGCGGGTGAAGTTTCGGCTTTGGATCAGGATGATTTTTTTGTTTTTAATTTAAGGACAGTTGGCAAAACAAAGCCTTACCGAGCGAATTCAATTGGGAAAGAAGTTTCATCTTCCGAGATGCACGGTGTTACTATAAATTTCCAAAGTTTACATTCTAATATTCAAAATTTCGATTTAAAATTTAAAAGTACTTTGCCGAGTGTTCGGGACTTTTCTACTCAAACTCAGATGTCGATTTTAACAAAAGCAGGTTCCGATTCGGTTATATCTTTGGAAGATTTTGAAAAACTCAAAATAGAGAATGCTTCTGTTTTGGGCGGCCATCGTAGTAGGGAAACTGTGATTTCCCATCTGATAAGGAATTTTTGGATTCTATCTTTGTTTCATCAGGGCTTATTTTGCTTGGAAGTTTCTTTAGCATTATCAGAGGATGATATTCGTCTTTCTCAACAAATCAAATTAGTGGGAAATTTAACGAAAAAAACTTTCATTCAAATAAGTCAATTCGATAGAAATCGAAAAGGATTTTTAGTCCGTTCTTTTCCAAATCTTATAAGAGTTTCGACTTCTTTAAATACTTTTTCGCGATTGGAGGAATTGATATTTCTACATCAAAAAGAGAAAGAAAATCAAATATATTCTCCTATCTTTTCGTTTGTTAGAAAGGGAATGAGATTGTTGCGCTTACCTTTTGTTAGCGTCGATCGAAACTTCGAGCTACTTACTTTAGGAATTCAAACCTATTATACATCACTAAAGACAATTGAAATCGAGAGGAATTATTCTCCAAGTGAAAAGGAGGATATTTCTTTTGAAACACCAACTAACGATGGAGTGGTCGGAATTAAAAAACGGTATAACCTTTTTAGCTGATTTTTCATATAAAAAATCGGCTCTTTGATAAAAGTCTAATTTTGTTTGTTTTTCAACCTACGGTTGAAAATCTTTGTCTATGGCTTCTAAAGTAAAACGATCTTCTTTTCAAAAATTGCTGAACGCAATGAAAAGAATGTCTCTTGAAGTAAACGATTACGAGATTTGTAGACGTCTCGAAACGATTATGATGACCAGCAAAGAAGACTTAAGTCAAGTCGTTGTAAAATCCCTTCTTGATAATCCATTAGATTTTGACCCAAAAACATTGCCCGAGCCTTATGGACAGTATATACGACATTTTATATATATGGTCAAAAGGAATAAAAAGCAGGGAATTGATACAAATTTCGATATATCGAGTAACTCAAAATCTTCCGAAAAACAAGTAGTATCAATTGAAAATTCCGTAAAAATCGCGCCATCTCCCAAAAAAGAAAAATCTAAAAAAACTTCAAAACGCTAAGATTTCCCCTTACCTAAGCACAGGGGAAAAGATCGAAAATTTAAATGCCAATAGGTCGTCATTAAAAGACTATAATTTGGCACGAGACGGCCTATTGACGGGAATACGGACGGCATCTGGGCAGATAAATAAATGTTTAAATTTGGGCACGGTTCTAAAAAGGCTTTTTCGTAGAGGTGCCCGTGTGGCCGAAGTAGTTCTATTAAAATGAATTTGATTGAAAGAGAAAATAGCGAAGAGTCATAATCGGATGACAAATGAACTGCTTAGAAATGGGTAGTTGGCTGACAGAAGCTTCCTTTTTTCCTATAGTTCTTAATCTGTTTTTGAAATTTTAAAATATAATTTTTCTGAAAACCCATATGTAGTGAGTAATTTTGTAGATGAGGCGCATATGATTTTGTTTAAAGGTCATCCGGCAAGCAGATTGTGTATATATGCCTAAATTAGGGCACACGTAATAAAAATAGAAGAGATACATTTTCTTAGAAATAGCATTTTATGGACGAGCCCCACACTCCCTATGGTGCCGAGCAAAATTAACGCCATTTTGTCATGTGTAGTGAAAGCTCCTGCTGATGCAGAAATGTCAGAAAAAGGTTTACGACCCTATTTCGTTTTTAAAAATAGAGCAACAGGAAATTATGGCTGAAGTAATTAAATTGCGGGTTAAATGCCATGCTTGCTCTTATATGATAGAGGGTTCGGCAAAGTACGGAGCAGGGCATTATGTTCCAGAAGGTGTCGATTTTGAGTTTGTAGCAATTGGAAAAATAGAAACCCCTAAGGGAAGAAGAGTAAAAGCTGAAATTTCAGCAATTTGTCCAAATTGCGGAGTAAAAAATAAATGGACTGTTTAATTTTAATTATAGGATTATATTTAATCATTAATAATAGAATAAATATAGTCAAATCGAACTCAAGAAGACCACCGTTCCATAGGCTACAGCTTTTTACTTGTAAAAAGTATGATTTTCTGGTGGAAAAATCTCCCAAGTCTTTCCATTCCCGCCATCTAAAATTAGGAAACTCAGATACAGCGCTTCCTATGGTGGTTTTAGGCCGCTCGCTCTACGGACGTAAATTTTACAGAAGATTTGTCGTAATTCCAACTATTTTTGGATCTAAGTAGGTTATGACGCGCCCGACCGGTAAAATTTATAGATTTGCTTGTTTGCCCTATTGAGAAGTTTAATTTGAAAGAAAGTTTGAATTGAAACTTAAAATGAAAAATAAAATTTTAGATTAAAAATGATAATTTAAATATGATTATAATAATTAATTTTATAGGATTAAATATAATCTTTAAATTAATAATAATATTAATCAATTTAATATATTTTCTAAATTCATAAAGTAATTTGAACTCGATATAACAAATGCGAAAGCGATTATATGTTTCGACCCATAGGGAGAAACATTGAGTTAAATTCTGAAGGAATTGGAACATTGAGTTAAAGCGCGGTCGCGAGCTGCGACGACGATCATAGGGAGTCGTTGCATTGAGTTTCTTATTCGCCCAAACTTTCAACCGTCGAACTCACGTTAAAAAAGAGGCAAAACATATATCCGCTCAAGTTGACCTTTCGAACTGAAATGTCGGATTGAATTGAAAAACAACTGGAGGATTTCCGTTTTGTCGGGATTTTGGATGTAGTTTCGGTTTCGATGAATTTTACAACTCCACAATATTTTCTTTTTTTTACAATCGTTTGGTGTGTTCGGTGGGTTTTTACCGTAATTTATCCAAGGAAAAATTCATTTGTTCTTGGCTTTTTACTTTTGGTCAGTTATTGCTTTTATCTTTCTTGGGACTATCGCTTCGGGGCTTTGATTCTTTTTACTACAGTTTTGGATTATTCTGTCGGAAGAGCTTTAAGCTTTCAGAAAAATCTTCGTAAAAGAAAAGTTCTTCTTTTTCTTTCATTATTGGGAAATCTTTCCGTTCTTGTATTTTTCAAATACTTTCATTTTTTTATGAATTCATTTCTGACCCTTTTTCATTCTTTCGGTTGGCAAATTTCTGCGCCGACTTTAAAGGTCATTTTGCCTGTTGGAATTTCGTTTTATACGTTCCAATCTCTTAGCTATTCGATCGATGTTTATAGACAACGGATTCAACCGGAAAAAAATTTTTTCCATTATGCCTTATTTTTGTCCTTCTTTCCTCAACTCGTTGCGGGTCCGATCATTTCCGCGAAAACCCTTTTGCCTGCGTTACGTAACATGTTTAGCTGGGATAATGTTCCTTTTCGGGAAGGGATTTGGCTGATTCTTTTAGGTTTTGTGAAAAAGGCAGTGATCGCAGACCGAATCTCGGTAGTTTCCGATTTCGCTTATCAATTTCCGGAGTCGATTTCGACTTTTTTTGCGTGGTTGGGAGTTATTTCTTATTCGATCCAGATTTACTGTGATTTTTCCGGTTATACGGATATCGCCATCGGTTCCGCGCTTCTTTTGGGGGTTCGTTTGCCCGAAAATTTCAAACTTCCTTATACCGCTACGAGTTTTTCCGATTTCTGGGGAAGATGGCATATTTCTCTTTCTAGTTGGCTTCGAGAGTACCTTTACATTCCTCTTGGAGGGAATCGGATCGCTGATTTTACAACGTACCGAAACCTTTTGATTACTATGCTTCTCGGCGGGCTTTGGCACGGTGCGAGTTGGAATTTTGTGATCTGGGGTTTTTTACACGGGATCTTATTGGCTTTGGAACGATGGTTTCGGAATTCTGTGAGTTTGCCATGGAGGGAAGATTCTATCTTTAGTCGCGGAATGAAATTTTTATATCAAATTTTTGTAATTCTTTCCGTTTGTTTGGTCTGGGTTTTTTTCCGTTCGAAAACGTTTTCTGGGTCGATTGGACTTTTCAAAACTTTATTTTTGTTTCGTGACGGTATCGAACCGACTTATACGATGCAGAATCATTTTTTTACGATTCTTCTTTTTATGGCTTTGGCCACTTGGATCGGTAAAAAGGAGGAACTTTCCGAAGCCTTTTCTCGTTTTAGGGAAAATCTTCACTGGAGTCTTTTTGCTCTTTTAAGCGCCTTGGGTTTTATCGTGGGTGTTGTTTTGACCGTGGAAACAAAACCCTTTCTTTATTTCGTTTTTTGAAAAGGTTTGCGTAAGGTTTGCCCGATTTTACGGAAATCTACGTATAAATAAATTCTGAATTCTCCGCACTGCGTTTTTCCGGACGGCGTTCCGTATATTTCTTGGATACGATTTTCTCCCAATCCCTGGGTAAAAACAGCGACGGTTCCCGGATAGTCCTTGAGATACCATTCTCGGTTTGAAATCGTATGAGAACCTTCTAATGTTCTATATGTAACATGAATGGATGGGATTTTCTTTTTGGAAAAGACTCGGATTCTTTTCGCGGTCCAAAAGTCGGAAATAACGAGTGAAATCGGCGTTTTTTCGGAAATTTCGTCCACGCATTGCGCTTCCTGTGGCACTGTCCGGAAAAGACGATAAAGCGAATTCTCTATATTTTGAGGTGCTTTTTGTCCGATGAACAAGAGTAAAAGAAATAGAAGAAAGATCGTCAGTGTCAAAGTTCGCTTTGGAAACTCGGTCATAGAGAGCAGTAAGAATGGGGCCAAGATCAAAGCGGGAGACACATAACGTAGACTATACTCGTCGATATACAATCCGGTTAAGATTGGTGCAAAGAAAAGAATCGCAAAAAAGAAAAATAAAAAGGCGGTTGATTTTGATTTTTTAATCCTGATCAAACTAAGAACCAATGCAATGATTAGGATCGAAATTAAGATTGCGGGAATTGGAATCTTGCTCTTGAATCCGGAAAGAATCCAAGCCTGTGCTTCCATAAAAAAACGAGCACCGTCCATTGCCGCCCGCGTCAGAGAAAGATTGATGGGAATTTTTCCAGACCTTTCGATAAACAAAAAAGATTTGAGAATCGCATGTAAGATCAAACCTGCAATCCCCGAAACTATTAAAATTTTGGAACTTTTCGGGAATAAACGTTTCCATCCCGATCTTTGACTCCGCTGGGAAGGAAATAGAAATCCTGCCAGAATTCCAGGAACAATCAATTCTACGAATAGGATGCGATCGGATGCGACTGTGAGCGCAATCCAAATGGTTAAGATCCATACTTGACGTTTTTGGAATGTTTTGTGAATCAGCGGCCAGGCGCATAAGGTTACCAAAAACGCGCTCGTATGAATGGAGGGTAAAAATATAATATAAAGAGTTGGAAAATTTTTTGCGATCAAAAGTAAAAGCGAAATAAGAAGTAAAATCCAAGATCTAACTCGCCTTATTTCTTTGGGGGAAAGAGATTTTCCTTTTCTTTCTTCTTTTGCGAAAATCCAGAAACGTTCCATCAAAACGGCAAACAAGATCGTTTGTAAGAGCGCGAAACAGATCAGTGCCTTTTGTGCGTTTTCAAAAATTAAAAGAAGTATGGATACGATCGGAAAATCCGGAAAGAAATACGGGGAAGGGGTAAAGGACCAAGAAAGAAAATTTCCCCCATCCACTAACACGTCCAAGGCGAGCGTGGGAAGATAGAGGATATCCGAGTTTAGATAGATTTCCTGAGGGCTGAGAGCTAAAGAAAAAAGAAGGGAAGCAAAAAATAAAATTAAACTGAAGACGTATTGTAACATTCTATCAAAAGGTAAGACTCAATTTGTAAAGCGGCATCGTTTTGGTTTCCTTTTTGTGGTATCTTTCGGTCTAAGTCAATGGTAAAGCTAAAAAAGAAGTTCCTGGACATGAGTTTGGATTCTAAGAATTTGTGGTTTTGGAGTATTCAAAGAAAGGAACATTTATTTTGGATCGAACGAAAAACATAGAGCCTAAGGCCGGTAAATATAAACGTACAAATAACGGACTTCTTTTGGCGGCCGGGATCTTAATTTTGTGTCTATTCGACTTTCTGTTCTTTCGGGTTTTGATTTGGAAAGTTCCGAATGAGTCCCCTTGGAGCTCAAATCACTTTTATAATTTTTTATACGAATACTTTGCGCTTCGAGAAAAACAAAAAAGCCGTCCTAGAATTTTGATCGTAGGTTCGAGTATCGCTCATTATTCTTTCGACAGAGAATCCTTTCGCAAGGAGATTTTCGAAAGAACCGGCAAAGAAGTTGAGGTGGAGTTTCTTTCTTACGCCGGAATGACTCCTTTGGATGTGTGGCTCTGTCGTAACAAGATCGTGGAATTAGAACCTGATTTTGTCGTTTTTCCAATCAACTTTATTGATTGGAGATTACACCGCGCGTATTCTTTGAATCCTTCCAACAAAAACGAAACGATCGATTCGAAGCTTCTTCTTTTGGACGCACTCAATTTTTTCGAGGCTCCTCAATCCCGTTTTATCTTTCCTTTGGAAACTGTGCTTGCGTTCTTTTCTGAGCTCGGATTTGTGAGAACTAGCGAATATATATCCGCTTCTTTTTTCGGATTTTATCGATACAAGGATATCTTTTGGAAAAATCTACGATCCCTTTATGATCATCGTTACGGAAGAAACACGAGTTATCACGGATACAACGGCGTTCAAATCCCGGAGCGGGTGACTTCTCTGGGTTGGACCGGTAAAAAATTTTCCTTTAACCTCACGGAAGGAATGAAAAGAGAAGGTTTTTTCGTTCAAATCGTGCCTGAAATTCTTTTTTCGGGTCCGCTAAAGATCACATTCCAAAAAAAGAATACGATTCGTACTTTTTCCTTTTCCGAACCTGGTTGGAAGAAAATTTTATTGGGAAACTTTTTCGATTCCGAGGATCCGGGCTTGCCAATTACCGCGGAGCTTTCCAATACCTGGATCCCTTACTATGCCGAAGGGGAAAATAAGGATTGGAATTACGATAGGCTTGGTGTCCGACTGCAACAAACCTTCGGTACGGATTTTCCGAGAAACGGAATGCAATACACGAGAGAGGAGAGGCTCGAAGATCTTCGTTATTTGGGTATGAGCGATTTAGAATATTCTAAATACTTTAATTTTCGTCTACTTGAGGACTACGCTCAGAGGCCCGGGATAGGTTACTTGATTGCTCTTAAGGACGCCAAACTTCGGATTCGAGAGGAGAAATTCGTTCCCGTTCTTCATTTTCAATATCTGAAAAAATTTGCCGATTTCTTAAAGGAAAAAGAAATCCCTCTTTGGATCGTAAATAATCCCGAAAATCCGATCAGTTTGGATTGGTATCAATACTCGAGTTGGTATAAGGATCATCTTTTGTTCCTGAAAGATATTTCTGGGAATGGGGTTTGGTTTAGCGATCTGAAAGATTCTCTTTCCATGCAAGATTTCAGCGACTATCATCATTTTACTTTTCCGGGTATGGTAAAAATGAGTCCGATTTATGCGGGAGAATTCGTCAAAATTTCTGAAAGACAAAGACGCCATCCTTTGAAACCTTGATAAACGAGCCGAACCGTATTCGGCAAAATAACGCAGATTGTGAGGGCGGTTTACCGTTTAATTTAAATTATGAGCAGGGTCAAAGTTGCCGTTTTAGGAGCCACCGGTTCCGTAGGTCAGCGATTTATTCAATTGTTGGATCGTCATCCGTACTTCGAGGTTACGCACCTTTGCGCTTCCGAGAAAAGCGCGGGAAAAACGTACGGTGATGTGATGAAGACGAGATGGAAAATCTCTTCCGATATCCCTGCTTATGCGAAAAATATGGTCATTACCACTCCCGATCCCGCTAAAACGAAAGATGTCGTATTAGCATTTTCCGGTTTGGACTCAAACATCGCCGGCGAAGTGGAAACGAATTACGCGAATGCGGGAATCCATATCATTTCAAATTCTAAAAATCATAGGATGGACCCAACGGTTCCTCTTCTCTCCGCGGAAGTAAATTCTTCCCATTTGGATGTTTTAACTTCTCAGAAAACGAAAGGTAAGATTATCACTAACTCGAATTGTACGATTATGGGGGTTACGATTTCTCTTAAACCTCTTTTTGATCGTTTCGGTATCGAGTCCGTTATGCTCTTTTCCATGCAGGCGATCAGCGGTGCGGGTTATCCGGGTGTTCCTACGATGGATATTTTAGGAAACGTGGTTCCGTATATCGGAGGGGAAGAAGAAAAGGCGGAACTTGAACCTTTGAAGTGTCTCGGAAAAGTGGAAAACGGAAAAATTCTACACGCCGATTTTTCAATTTCCGCGCATTGCAATCGGGTCCCGGTTTTCGACGGCCATACGGTTTGTGTTTCCGTAAAATTTAAAAAGAAACCTTCTAAGGAAGAAATTCTTTCCGCTTGGAAAGAATTTTCAGGGGAACCTCAGAAGTTAGGTCTTCCTTTGGCTCCGAATCCGGTTCTTCTTTATAAGGAAGAAGAGGATCGGCCACAACCTAGATTAGATTTGGATACCGGCAAAGGAATGACTACGGTGATAGGCCGTCTCAGACCCGATCCGATTTTCGATTGGAAATATGTCGTTTTAAGTCACAATACGATTCGAGGAGCGGCGGGGGCTGCGTTATTAAATGCAGAACTTCTTTACAAAAAAAATTTCTTGGAATAATAATGACATTCCATGCTGGAGCCTCAATCCTCTGAACTCAAAGTGGCGGATTATAATACCGCATTACAGTTGACTCAGTCGCTTGAGGCCAGAAACGATTTTCAATATAAGAAAATTCATAAACTTTTACTCGTTATCGGCGATTGGACGGATAAATTCATGGCCAATAAAGTCCTTCCTAACGTCGATCAATTGGCAAGGGAATTGAGTCTTGATAAAGATAAGACTTTACAATTTCTCAAGGAACTTTGCACGAGATACAAACCTCCGATCATAAAAAAAATCTGTATGGTGGATTTTAATCCGGCCGAAGATTCGTCCGACGGTAGGATCGAATCTTGTCTCAAAATGAATCCTGTATTTGCAAGACCACAACCGACGGACGCTTCCACCAGTCATCGATACGTGGACGGCGCAAATCAAATCACATTCAATGCTATTCAACGTTGGGTGAAGGAAAATAGGGCTCTTCCGAGTAAGAAAGAATTTATCAAACAAATTCATTCCGCAATTTCGGAGAATAAACTCTCAAATACGTATGCTTCCACCGAAATCGGAAAACTTTTTAACGATCCCTTTGACACTAACCCGGAGCTCAAACAAATCACGGTAAACATTCATCTCAAACCAGTTCTCAAGAAATTGGTGGAACAAAAGGTTTTATTCTTTTTTAGAAACGAACAAGCTTTTAATCCCGGGAACCGTTCCGTATTTTACTACAACGTCCGTGAGGAAATTCTCGCAAGAATCGAAGCGTATAAAGCTTTTCTAATGGATCATTTGATTCCTGAACTGCAAAGTATCGGAGCTATAAACGTCTTGTCCGAGGAGGAAAAGGAAAATACGCGTAGTCTTGTTAATTTCATTATGCCTTATATGAGTCCCGCTTACGGAGATCAAAAGACGGCGATGGAAGAGCTCCTTGTTCTGATTCGCTTTGAGGAAGAAGACAAGGAAAAGAAAGAAAAGGAAGAGAAAAAAGCCAAACTGAGCGAGATCGTAGATTATATCAAATCCGCTAATCGTCTCGTAGATCTGAATTTTCTTCGTTTTCGAGGTCAGCAAATCGAAGAGGATATTCGAGTTCTTGTCACCAATCACGACCAGATTCTTCATACCGAATTTGCGGACAAAAACACGCTGTATAATTATGTTCTTCACAAACTTTCGATTTCCGGCGCCATTGAGGCGGCGAGAAAAACTTTCGCTTCGACCGGAAATGACAATGAGATCATGATCTTGGATCGAATGAAAGTGAAGGACTTTATCGAAGATCGGGATTTGATTTCTTCCTTTGATAAGTTGGAATTATCCAGTTTGTTTAAGTATCTTCCTTTTTTTACGAGACTTTGGAGAAACATTTTCGGAAACATTACGGTTCATAAATCCGAAGTGGAACAAATCCGCGCTCACAACACGATCGAGCTGAACAAACGAATCATGGAAGCTCGTAATAAAAAAATTCAAGAAGATATGTCCAAACTCGCGGAAAAAAGAGTAAAGGAGAAGGAACTTGCGGAGAAAAACGCACGGAAACAGCAAACCGCAGATATGAAACAGGAAAAAACTTCTCCCGCTGTGGTCCATAAGGAAGTTGATCCCCTGGGAGCCAAACTTCTGGAAAGAACTTTGGACATCTTGGACGATTACTGGTCGAATCATCAGTATCCGGATCGAAACATTCTTTTATACGAAATGGACGGGGAGATTGACGAAGACGGTTTGGTCAACTTCCTGAAAAAATACGGAAAAAACAACATTTTCTCCTTCATGGTGAGAAATCAGGAGGATAAATATACGTTTCCGATTCTTATTACGAAACGTTATTTAAAAAAAAACGGAAAGAATCTTTTGGAGAAGGCTTCCGCTGTCATTGATGAACAAAAGAATGCGAGTATGCCCGATCAGGATTTGTTCGACTTTTGCATTTCTTTGGAAGCTTTTCTGCGAAAAACCATGCCTAAAATCTGAATTGTCCTAAGGTCCGCTCTCCCGAATAAAGGTATTACATGAAGAGCGAATCCTCCGTAATTAGAAAAACGAAAATTATCTGTACCATCGGTCCAGCAACCTCCGATAAAAAAATGATTCAAGCGCTTGCGGAGGCGGGGATGAATGTGGCGCGCCTGAACATGTCCCACGGTAACCACGACTTCCATAGAAGTATCATTCGTAATATTAAATCTCTCAATAAGGACGTTCTGAAAAATCCGATCGCGATTCTACTCGATACGCAAGGACCCGAAATCAGAACGGGGGATCTTCAGGTGGATCACCTGGATCTAAAGGTGGGCGAGACGTTCATCTTTCATATCATTCCCGGGGAAGAGTCCGAGGAACAATCCGTGTTCGTAAATTACAAAGACATTGTGAAGGACTTAAAAGTGGGCGATCCTGTGACCGTAGACAACGGACTGATCAACCTTGTCGTAGAAGAGATCAACGACTCGGCGCTCAAGTGTAAGGTTCTAGACGGGGGAAGATTGGGTTCCAGAAAACACATCAATCTTCCCGGAATTCGAGTTAATCTTCCGTCGATTACGCCGAAGGATCACAAGGATATCCTGTTCGGATTGGAAGAGGACGTGGACTTTATCGCTCTTTCTTTCGTTCGTTCTGCCGAAGACATCAATCAATTGAAACAAATCATCGAAGAAAACGAAGGGCACGCGCAGGTTATCGCAAAGATAGAGGATCAAGAAGCCGTTCGTAACATGAAAGAAATCGTGGCGGTTTCGGACGGTGTGATGGTCGCGAGAGGGGATTTGGGGGTGGAAGTTCCGATCGAGGAATTACCGATCCTTCAAAGAGCGATCATCAAAGAATGTGCCCTCAAGGGAAAAAGAGTCATCGTGGCGACTCATCTTTTGGAATCGATGATTAACAATCCTTCTCCCACAAGAGCCGAGGTCACCGACGTCGCGAATGCGATCTACGAAGAGGCGGATGCGATCATGTTATCGGGAGAAACCGCCGCGGGTAAGTTTCCGGTTCGGTGCGTGGAAATGATGGACAAGATCGCACAACGTGTGGAGAAAACGGGCGGTGTGGATTACGTTAAGGATAAAATTCCACAGGATAAAAAGGAACAGATGGCAAGGTCCGCCGCGGAACTTGCGGATTCCCTAAAATGTCCGGCGATTATCGTCATTACGAGAAGGGGAACAACGGCGCTTAACGTTGCCGGTTTTCATCCGCATTATCCTTTGATTTATGCGTTTACAAACATGACTACGGTTAGGCGAAAACTCTGGCTCACTCGCGGTGTGATTCCGTATCGGATCGATTTTTCCAAAGATCCGGAAAAAACGATCCGGCTCGCGATCGAAACTCTCAAAAAAGCGGGAAGAATAGAGGATGGGGATCAGGTTGTGATTCTTTCGGATATCATCGCCGGAGAGGACCGGGTGGAAACGATCCAGATCCGCGAGGTGAAAACATATTTTAACGTGAGTTCGGCGTAAGAAAGTTTGGGCGAATAAGAAACTAAAGTGTTGCTCTCTAACATAACCAGCCCCACAAATACTTGGATCCGAAGATAAATCTGTCGGAATTCCGACAAATCCTCTGTAAAACGATCGGCCCCACCCTGATTTTTGGGTGATGAGCGACCCGTAGGGAGCAAATCATTGAGCCTGGAGGCGGAAAGGCTCGGGAGATTTTTCTCTATCAGAAAATCATACTTTTTGCAAGTAGAAAGTGGGATTCTTGTCGGAACACTTGAAATATATCAGTTTTTGATCCTTATTGTTCCAAACTTCTTAACTTGTGGGTAAGGTTACGGCTATCTATGGATCGGCATAACTCAGCGGCTGCCTCTCTATGGATCGGCATAACTCAGCGGCTGCCTCTCTATGGATCGGCATAACTCAGCGGCTGCCTCTCTATGGATCGGCATAACTCAGCGGCTGCCTCTCTATGGATCGGCATAACTCAGCGGCTGCCTCTCTATGGATCGGCATAACTCAGCGGCTGCCTCTCTATGGATCGGCATAACTCAGCGGCTGCCTCTCTATGGATCGGCATAACTCAGCGGCTGCCTCTCTATGGATCGGCAGCCAGGTCGCAACATAATAATCGCTTTCGCATTTTCTTACGCCGAACTTACGTTAAATAGATTTTGTTCTTGAAATTTTTAAACGGCTCAAGGACTTTGAGATCTATTTTTTAATAGGAAATCTTTAATTTAATAATAGCTGTAAAAAGCCGATTCCATACGGGGATTTGATCGAATCATTGGTATCTTCGGGTTTTACGGAAGCTCCTTGAAATTAAGAACAATCTACGGCGTATTCCAAATCTCGATTTCATTTTATCAAAAAATAATAATATACTAAAGTATGATAGACATGCAACACCGCTTAATATTCAAAGACGAAAAATCGGACAAGTTCTGGAACGTGGAAGTTTCCGGAAAATCCTTTACGGTTACTTACGGTAAGACCGGCACAGCCGGAACGTCCCAAACTAAAACTTTCGACAGCAAGGAAAAATGTCTGAAAGAGGCCGAAAAATTGCTCTCGGAAAAATTAAAAAAAGGTTATATGGAAAAAGGTTCGAAAACGTCTCCCCAAAATAAAAAAACTTCCGTAAAGACGTCCGATGATTTTTCCAAAGAATGGGAAAACATCGTCAATTCGAAGAATTTGCAGAAAGATTTAATAAAACATTTTCTCTATCTGGCCGATTCCTCCGGATTCGAGTCCATAGTGCGTAAAGTTTTTGAACATGCAAAGGCGGCAAAAATAAACGGCAAAAACATTGATCGTAGAATTCAAAAACGGAGAAACTCTTACGGCGTTGTCTCCGGGCAATCCGAATTCCTTTAAAAAATTTCCAAAATCATTTCTTAAGCTGATTGAAAAGCACAACACGTTAAAAACAGATCGGTTGGAACTGGGAAAGTGTTACTTTGATTTCGGTATTTTCGACGAAGGCGATCGGGTCTATGAGATTTTCGATGGCAAGGCGAGTAACGTTCTCTGTCCGCTACACTATCAGGATAACTCCGATTGGATCTATCACCCGACGGAAAAAAACAAAGAAGGGGAACCCGCCATTTTTCCGGTGATCCACGAACTGGAAGACGAAATCAATCCGATTTATTATAACGTAGGCTCGCTCTTTTTACAACAACTTGCCGATGAGTTCGAAATTGAAGTCGAAATACCGATAATCGAGCGTCCGTCGGATCCGGCGGGGGACGTGAAGTCCGCTTGGTGGAACAACCTGAGCGAAGCTTGGAAACAAGCGCTGAGAAACCAATTCGAAAATAAAGAAAAAGAACCTACATTCGAAACAATACTAACTTTGGAAGAACTCAACTTAAACGGGACCGCGATCACCGATCTGAAATCTTTGGAAATGCTGCTATCCGAAAAGAAATTTAAACTAGAAGTTATCCGCCTTAACGACACTGCCGTTTCCGATCTTTCGATTTTGGCGATGGCCGGAAAAAAGCTTTTTAGCGTTGATATCTCCGGAACGCCTGTGAAAGACGTTTCGATGTTAAAAGAAATCAATTTCTTAACCGCCGACGGATGTACTGAGTTGGATTTTGCAACTGTAGTGAAATTGAAAAAGTTGAACCGACTTTCCCTGCGTGCGAGATACGAAATTAAACGATCTTGAGTTTCTCCACGATTTTACACAGCTCGAACAACTGAATATCAACGGTACTCCGCTTACCGACGAACAAATCGAGAAATTTCATGAACGTTTTAAAAAGAATCGATCGGAAAAAAACAAAACGGCTTCCTACAAACGTGATCCGTTAAAGTTGGACATCCATCCTGAAAATCGAAGATCCGTTATTGAGGGCTCTCGCGGATAATAGCGACTATAAACCGGAACTTGCTCTGGAAGCCGGAGAAAAATTGTTGGCCCAAAGAGCGGAACGAAAAGATACCAATCAAATCCTCAAAGATCTAATCGCCATCTGCGATAAACAATGGCGCAAGTATCTTTATATTAAAACCTCCGAAGGCAAAAAGAAATTTGAGTTCTTCAGCCAAAGTGAAGAACGATTTCAGTATATTCTCAAATCGGGGGATTTTACGAGTCCCGTATCGATTTCCGTCGTTGTCGATCCGATCGCCGAGATCGTCGAATTGATTCCCTTTATCTACAAAAATAAAAAAAATTACACATCTTTCAACACTATCATCAAAGATGATTCGTTTTTTCACGTCCGCGTCATTCAGAGGATCATCTCCAAGACCAAATACCACGATGTGACAATTGCCCAGGTCGAAGAAGCCGTGAAAAAATCGGACTACGTGGAGTATGAAATCAACGAAAAAGGAGACATGTATATCAAGGTGAGGAAATAAAATCTGGGGATACGGAAGTAAGACAATCTATGTAACTTTTACGATCGGCCCGTTATAATCGATTCTTCCAATCTATTATCGTTTCAATTTTTGATTTGTTCCGTCAAACGGAAATGGAAACACAAAACATCCGGTGGCAAATACAAGAGCGGCGATCACTCTTCCGGCGGATAAACGTTATCCGGCACCTTGAGAAAAGATTGTAAGAGTTTCCCCATTCCCAACTTGTCGAGAGCGTCCACGATCATTCCCGTGTAGTTGATCGAAGACTGAAATTTTTCAAACTCCAAGCGTACTCTGAGTTTCTGGATGTGAAGATAGAGTTTTAATTCCTCCAAATTCATGTCGGAAGGATCCTTTCCGAAAAAACGATCGCTTCCGTCGAAAGGATTGAGATCCGGAAATTCTTTCATGACCGATCCTTGATTTTGAGGAAAGAGGCGGCGAGCCAGAGAAAAAAGATGGAAAGAGAAAAACTTGCTCCGCCGACACCGAGACTCGAGAGGAGAAGGTCTCCTCCGGAGATTTTATGCAGGAAAATAAAAAGTGCCCCTAAAAAGCCGACGGAGCCGAACGCGAAAAAAAAGAGACCGATCTTTAGAAAAATATAAGCTTGGATTCCAGCTTGAAATCTTTTCGTTAAGAATTTTTGTCCGTAGAGAAGAAGAGTTTGGAAGTATTCCAGAATGGAATCGACCAAAGCGAGAAAGTGCGATTTAAGATCGTTTCCCCTTTTCGTATGTTCGTCATTATACGATTCCTTTGCGGAATCTGATTTTCTTTTTTTTGCCATCGGGGTTGTTCGCGGTTTTTTATTTTCTACGGATCAGCATTCCGACGAGTAATCCGATTCCGAGTCCTACTCCGAGTCCGATCAAGGTGGCCTTCTGAGGATTTTCTTTGATATAAACTCCGGTTTGGTCAATAATTTGTTTCGCCCTTTCCGATGTGTCGCCGGAGATTTGTTTGATCTTTTCCTTGAGATCGGATACGTGCTCTAAATATTCCTCACGGGCTTTTCCGGTGATTCTTTTTGCTTTGTCTTTTAAAGACTCCACTTCTTCGTTAAAATCTTCCGTTTTAGATGTCATGGTTGTTTCCCCCTAGTTCTTTTTTCTGAGTTTTACATCGTGGAATCAACCACTTTCGCCGTTTTGGAACCAGGTTTTTCTCTCGAATTTTGAAGTCTAATGAAAAGATTGGTGAAATTTCATTTAAGAAAAAGCGGAATGACTCGAATTTTTCAATTGTATGATGGTCGTCGAAAAATTGGAGCGTTTCGATTTTCAATGTGAAAATTTTTTACACAAATATTTCATCCTAAAAACAGGAAAAACGTATGAATTGGATCAGTAAACTGGTTCGTCTGAGAAGACGTCAAAAACAAAGAATCTTCAATAGGGCGTACAGGCAGGCTTTGAAGTTGATGAAAAAGGAATTCAAAGCGGAAAGAGAACGTCATCTTCAAGCGGAAAAGGAACTGGAAAAATATTACAGAAAAGACGTGGACACGGAGGCTAAAAAAACCCGGAA
>NZ_CP040841.1:292500-300000 GCF_006874765.1 Leptospira weilii | reverse complement strand
CATTTGCCCGATATCAAGTGGCGAATGCTCGCTTCAAGGTCTTGGTAGTTTTTCGAAGTTTTGTAGACGCGGGAGGAAAGACAGTTTTCCTGTTTGATCTCTTCGCTTCGAGTCAGAATGGCTTCCAGAAGACCTTTTTTATTTCCGAAATATCTGAAGATCAATGCCTCGTTTGCGTTTGCGAGTTTGGCTATGTCTTTTGTATTGGCGGCGTCATAACCTTTCTTTGCGAAAACTTGAATGGCTGCCAAAAGAATAGACGTTTCTGTCGCGGCACGATTTCTTTTACGAATCGTTACTTCAGAGACAAAATTGTCCTTCATTTGAGTATGCGGATTATTTGACTTTGATCGGCTCGATTTCATTTCGATCCCAATGAAAGTCGAGATGAAACCGAGTGTCACTCACTATTTCAAAAGAGATGTTTCTCTTAACTTGACCGACGGCAATGGAAAATAACGCGCAAAGCCGCCGTCCCGCTTGGCTACGTTGTGCCCTCTTTTTGCAATAAATCGAAAATCGATTCCATAAAAGCGCAAATATTCGCTTTCTATTGTTTTCGGGTAATTGATAAAGGATCGGATTAGAAGATCATTCGGAAAAATCTCTGTAGAATTTTTTAACTTTCTCGACGTAATTTCTTGTTTCCTTGTAAGGAGGAATACCACCGTAATGATCTACGGCTTTTGGGCCTGCGTTGTAAGCCGCGAGAGCGTGATCTAAATTTTTATATTTGTTCAGAAGATCGCTTAGGAATTTCGTTCCTCCCGCAACGTTTTCCGCCGGATCGGAAGGGTCGTCGACTCCCAGCAGGTTGGCCGTGGACGGCATGAGTTGCATGAGACCGATCGCACCTTTCGGAGAAATTGCGTCGGTTTTAAAGCCGGATTCGGCTTTGATAACACTTTGAACGAGAGAAGGGTCTAGATGATTTTTTTCGGATTCTTTACGGATAATTTCGGCCAGAGTAGGTTCGATGCCTTCCCAATTGCCGCGGGAATCTCTTCTCCAAGGTTCGATTTTTGGAGCCGAAGCGGATTTTTCGCCTTCTGTCTTCAAAATAGAATCGAACGACTCCTGCCGGTTTTGAACCGGGCTTTCTTTCACGAACCGGTTTTGTAGACTTTCGATATCTCGAATTCGGTTTAAAATCCTTTGTACGGTAGGAAGTTCTTCGATCCTCATATTATGTCTCTCGGAAAGTTCTCCTGAAAAGACGATCTTTTTTTACCTTTTGGGAAATTTTCACAAGGGGGTTCTTGATCAATCTATACTGTTTGTGAGATATTGTCTTCTGTGATCGAAATTGCCATCACATCCAGAATTTCTGCGTTCCCGATTTTATACGCTAAGTCTCGGGGCTTTTTCGAAAAAGAGGGAATTCAGGTACAAATTCGAGTCTTGGAAAACTACGACGCGATTCTTGCGTTCCTAAGTTCCGGAAAGATAGAAGCCGGGGAAATACCGTTTACGACTTGGTTGGATTTGCATTTAAAAAAGGCCGTACCGAACAAGTCTATTTTTCGGGGAATGATTCTTTCGAGAATGATCCACTCGTTTTATTCCAGATACAATTCCAGTATGGATTCGATTCTGGAAGGGACCCCGTATCTGATACCGGTCCTACAGAATACGTCCATCGATAAGTTATTGGCCCAAGAATTCATGAGGTCCAGTCGCTTTCGTAAAAAAATTTCCTATACCTTTGTGTATTCCAGATCCTATCTTTTGGAATATGAATTTGCGCAAACCACAACTCTCGGACTTGTCGGTTCGGTTCAAGAATCTCACTTTTTAAATAACGGATTTAGAATTTCGGAAGGGCGGGATTTGCCTCCGTATCGTCTTCCGGTCAATATGCTCGCGTTTAATGGCAGATTTGCAAAGACCTATCCGGATCGAGTCAATAAACTTCAGAGCGCTTTATTCCGCGCGATTCAATCGTTGATCGAAAATACGAGCGATACTACGGAGCATGTGATTCAGGAAAACGTTCCGGAGTTCAAGATAGAACCGGAACAACTGCATTACTTTTACAAACAGCCTTCGCAGGATTTGCAGGAGATTCTTTCTCCGGTTGCCGCTCTGGAGGAATTGGAATACTTAGGAAGAATCTACTGGAGATCCATAAAACATCTAACCGACCCTCCGCCGGTTCTTTTGGAAGCCCTCGACTTGGCCGCTCAGGATCCGATTCCGATTTATCCCGCCGCTTTAAAAACCAAAAAAACCCTTCTAATGGAAGAACAGTTTAACCGCGAGGATGAATCCAATCGCCTATTGGAAATGACGGGGGACCGAAGAGAACTCGGGGATTTGGTTTCCGACGTTCACAATCTCGTTTTGAACATCTATAATTCCAAAAAAGGCGTACGATTGCCGGTATTGCCTCTCAAAGGGACCGCGTCCGCGATCAGAACCGGTATCAACTCCATATTGGATTTTTTATTTCAAGAAATCCGTACTCAAGAGATTAAAGCATTAGCAATCGATAATGTTCTAATGATGCAGGGGCTCGAGATGGATAAGAGAAATATGGAGCTCCAGTTTTCGGACGATCGATTCAACTATCTATTTGAGTTTTCCCCAATCCCGGTCATTTTGTTAGATTCTGTGTCGGGTGCGTTGATCGCGGGAAATTATAATTTTCGGAGTCTTACCGGTTATAGTAAGGATAACATCCATAATTTGAGATTGGAGGATTTGTTTCCCGGCTTGGAGGAGATGGGCGATTGGTCCTCTCCGACAAAATCTCCGGAGACGATGCTTCGTGTGGATCAAGCGAAGATGAAGTTGAGAGACAAGTCCGAAATGGATGTTTCTCTCAGTATCACTGCGTTGTTCGAAAGGGCGAGAAAGATCTATCAGGTTCATATCCTGTATGATTCTGAAAAAAAAGAAACGGAACAGGCCAAGCACGAATTCATTTCGAATATCAGTCACGAGCTGCGTTCTCCTATGACGAACATTCAGGGTTACTTTGAACTTCTGAGGGCGGAAATCAATACTTTCTTGTCCAAGGATCAAAGTGGGATGTTGGATGTAATTGAAAAGAATATAAAACGTCTTAATCATCTCATTGAAAATCTTTTAAAGTTCGAGGAAGTTCAGGGAGAAGACAATTCCGGTCTTGTCGAAAACTTCGATCCGGCTCTGGTAATCGAGGAGGTAGTTTATTCGAACGAACCTTCTGCAAAAGAGAAAGGATTGAGTGTGGAGCTTAGTCTGATCAAAAAGTTGAAAGTTCGCGGGATTCGTTTCGAATTCTCTCAGGTGATAACGAACCTTTTCGTAAATGCGATCAAGTATACGGAAAAGGGAAAAATCGAGATGACGATGAACGAGCCTGGCGGAGGGAAGATAGAAATCAACATCAAGGACACGGGAGTCGGGATCGATCCGAAGTATGTCGAAAAGGTATTCGAACGATTTTTCAGAGTTCCGAATGATCGCAACAAAAGAGTCGGAGGCACTGGGTTAGGACTTCCGATTTCCAGAACCATTCTCCACAAAATGAACGGGGAAATTAACCTTGAATCCAGAGTGGGAGGAGGAAGTAACTTTAAAATTTCTCTCCCGTTACAACCATCGGATTCCAAATGAGCAAAAAAAGTAATAGATTCAATATTTTGAGATACAACACGCCGACTTTTTACGTTTCAAAGGGAAAAATCTAAATTCTTTTTATTCTGGATTTCGATTTTTGTTTGGTGGGGGTTTGCTTTTTCGATTTAGTCTTTTGAAACGTTTTCTTTCGGATGGTTTGTCGTTTTTTCTCGGAGGCAAGTCTCGGAAGTTTCATCCCGGAAATAGTATATGCAAGTTCGATCAGTTCTTCTATGCCGAGAACTTCTATGATATGAATATTTTTCTTAAAACCCAAGGTCCTTAAAAAAACCAAGAGATTTTGAACTCCGAAAGCTTCGATTAGTTTTGGAATGTCTCCGATGCCTCTTTTACGAATCCAGATTCCGGATTGTTCCGGGGTCAGCTCCCGAACGATCGGAATCAATTGAATAGGGGGAATTTTCAAGGAAAGTTCTATGAAGTTTTGAATTCCCACTTCGTTTAACAATGCGATGGATTTTTGAGTTCCGATATTTTTTAGAAGTTCTGCGGCTGATTCCTTACCGGTTTTAAGAGACATTTCTGCGATGTCCGCGGCCGGGATCGACGTGGATAAAAGGATAAGATCGTCCATTGGAATGGTATTTGCAAAATACGTAATGTTCTGAGGCGGGACCGTGGAAAGAAGAGCTACCAAGGTTTCTTCCGGAATGCGGTTTAAGAATTCGACGATTGTTTTTTCGTCCAAGTTCTGACTGATGTATAGGAGCGTTTTATGATCCACTTTTTCGGAGAGGGAATATAACTTCTCGTAACCGAGCGAACGAAACAACTGGAAAGATTTTCCAGTGCCTAGTTTATCCAGATATTCTAAAGCTTTTCCGATCTGGTTGATCACTTTCTTCATGCAAGCATATCCTCCAGAAGTCCGGCTACGAGCTCAGTCAGTGGTTTTTGTTTGTGAATAGAGAGAATGTTTTCAGCGGTCGTTTTGGAAACGGAATCCCTGAAACGAATATATTCCCTGTCGGAATAACCTAGAAATTCTTTCAAAGTTTCTCCTCTGTATTCGTTTAAAATCGCGTCTCTGAGATTCTCGTAAAATTTTTCCGTACTCTTTTCGAGAAGTGGGTCATTGGAGATCGCTTTCCGTAATTTTTCAAAATGTTTTCTTAAATCTGCGGATTCCAAACGACCCAGATCGGAAAAACCGGTTTGGAGAAAAATTTTCAACGTGTTGGAAATGAGAATTTTACCGGTTTCGCTTTCGGAAGAATTATGCAACATTTCCGCAATTTTTTCCGTAAAACTGGGCAGTAAGGCTGTAAGAAATCCGGAGATTTGTTTTTCAAAACCCGCCGCTTGAAACACACCCGCAAGAGGATTGAGCCTTTTATTAAATTCCACTAATATCTTTTCAAGACCTAAGGAGAACATCTCCTGGATCGGCGATTGACCGAGGATCTTCATCAGAAAGAATTTGGACGGAGCGGCTACGGTTCCAGCGGCGAATTCCAAAATCGCCTCCTGCGTTTCCTGGCTCATCGCTTCGGATACCGAGTTGAAAGGAAGAACCGTTCGGATGTCGACCCCTTGCAGAATGATTTTCACTTTATCTTCCGGAATTCGAAGTTCAGCAACGGGCTCCAAAGAAAAGGAAATTTTTTCCGGCATCAATTCTTTGAGAGTGGAATCGAAGAAGGTGTCCAAAACTCGATTGATACTTTTCTGAATTTTCTCGGGATTTTCGGCCCAGGCTTTTGCCGCGGATCGGTATTCTTTTTTCGGAAGAAATAGACGTTTCCAAAATCCCATTTCGATTCGTGTTCCTCGATTAAGTTAAAGAAAGAAAAATCTTGTCCAATTCCGGTTTATGGTAGGTGAGTTGATTCGCGTGGTACAAGAATTCGTTTTTCTTTCTAAGGTTTCTCATATCTCCGTCCCTATAAAGAAGTTTTTCGGTTACGAGTATTTCTCCGTTCCCATCGAGTTTTAGAAGTTTATTTTCCAGACCTTTGTTTAGGATATGTTGGAAGGTTTCTTCCAAATGAGAGTTGAACAACTTTCCGGAAACATAGATTTTTTTCCCTTTCTTTTTTATCTCGTTTGCAAAGTTTTGCAGACGTCTGAAGAGTGTTTCCTTACCGACCGCAGTCTCGGTTCCCAGTCGCATTAAAATCATCGAAAGAAGATTTCCGGATGTCGCTACGTAATTCTTGCCTAACGTTTCTTTCACGGTGTTTGTTACTTCGTCGCTGCTTGCGTTTTCGGAAATGTCGAAAGTTTCCCCGTAAGCGATATGAAGCTGGGTCTTTTTTGCGGAAATATAATCGTACGTAAGGGTGAAAGAAATAAAATGAACGTCTTTGATCTTCGTGCGGATGAAGTAAACGCCTCTCTTGATTTGATTCAGATAACCGTCTTGATTGAATGTTCCTTCCGGAAATAGAAACAGGTTTCTTCCGGAAGTCACTTTCTCGACTAAAACGTTCCATTCCTGATCGACCATGTTTCTCAGTTCTCCGCTTTTTAAGAGTTCTCTTGCGTTATCGCGGAACGGACGTTTGACGGGAAAACATCCGATGTATCTTAATAATGCCGGTATCAGGTTTGTTTTGTCTATCAGTCCGAAGATGAGTTTTAAAGTTCCTTTAGGCCGAAATTCTTTGACTAAAAAATTCTTTTTTAAGATATCTTCTCTTGCGGGGATCGCAAACTTAATTTTGGGTTGAATCGCTCTGTAAATTACGGCGAGTGCGGGAACGTCTCCTTCCTCTACGTGATTTCCTATAATGACGGTGGGATAATACGCATTTAAGACCCGGTCGCGATTGTTTTCCGAAAAATATTCGTCGATGGAATCAAATAAGATTCCTCTGGTTTTATATACGAGGCCGATCAGTCGATCGTAGGTTTTTGTGGAATAAACGATTTGAGTTGTATTTGGATCTTTGGAAATGGCGGAGGTCTCTTGCATGCGGCCCTTGGGATTCTTTTCGAATACAGGTTACGCTAAGAAACGAAGAGTTTCTAGTCTACTACAATCCTACAGATGGATTCGCTGATTCTCGTCGTGATCTCGTAGTTGATCGTATGAGTTCGATCCGCGATGTCGTCCGCGGTGATTAATTCTTCTCCGTCTTGGCCAATGACCGTGACTACGCTTCCTACATCCGCTCCGGGGATATGTGTAACGTCCAACATCGTCATATTCATACAGATTCGACCGATGATCCTCGCTCTTTTGCCGAGAACCAACATGTCTCCGTTGCTCGAAAGTTTTCGATCGAGTCCTTCGTAATAACCGATCGGAACGATCGCCACTTTTGTGGGATACGAGGTTTGAAAGCTGGAGCCGTAACCGATGTAACTGTCGGCGGGATGATTTTGGATGTGAACGATACGGGTCTTCCAGGAAAGGATCGGACTCAGTTGAAAATTTTTATTTCCGTTGAGGTTTAGGGAAAGTCTGGTTTGTATGCTCGGCCAGAGCCCGTATAAGGAAATTCCCACTCTTACCATTTCGTAATGGGCGTGGGAGAACAGCATCGCGGAAGCGGAGGCGCACATATGTCGGATTAAATTTTTGTAACCGAAGGACTCCGCGAGTAAAACCGCTTTCTCGAACTTTTGAATCTGCATTAGGGAATACTTATGTTCTAAAACGTCTTCCGTGCTTGCAAAATGAGTGCAGATCCCGTCGAGAGTAATATCTGCTTTTTTCAATTCTCCTAATGTATGCCTTAGGGTTTCTCCGTGGTTTCCTAATCTTCCCATTCCCGTATCGATCTTGAGATGGAGTTTTGGAGCGGGATTCAATGAGGAAAGAATTCGAGCCGTTTCCGGTCTTGAGAATATGATCCAGAAATTGGGATCGGATAGAACTTCTCTCCGTTTTTCCGGGTTTTGAATTTCTCCCATGATTAGGATTGG
>NZ_CP040841.1:252500-287500 GCF_006874765.1 Leptospira weilii | reverse complement strand
GGCCTCTTTCGGGAATTGCACCGCTTGTATAGTTAACTATTCCCTCGGTTTCGGCTCGGAAGTATTCGTTCGCAAAAAATTGGAATCTTCTCCAACGTTTCAAAATCTCTATCAAAAGATGAGTACGATCGGTTGGCCGATCTTGTTATTGTCTTTTTTACCATTCATCGGAGATCCGATTACCATTCTTGCCGGTTTTTTGAGACAAAGACTATGGTTGTTCGTAAGTATCGTATTCACTTTACGAATCGTTCGTTACGTTGTACTAGCGTTCGCCTTGATCCGATCGTAAAAATTTGTTTTCAATCGATCCGTTTGGTGTGTGTCTCTTCGAATCTTTGATTTTGAAACGAAGACGTTATTTCCCGATCCTAATAATTCAACTTGAGAATTTTAATTTCTTTTTCTTCGAAACGAATCGTATCTTTGAGAGTTTGAAACTTGTCCGCGGAAAATGGATTTTGGCGGTTGCGAATTTCCGTTTTCAATTTTAGAATTTCTTCATATAAATTCAAAATTTCCAAAATGTTTTCCGTCGCTTCTTTGCGGTAGAGTCCGCGCACCATCGCGATTAGTCTTGTGGGAATATCCGAGTGAACGACTTCAATCCAACTAATGTCTTTGATTTCGTGAAAGATCCAATTCTGAAGGTAAAGAGCCACAAGTCTTTCCATTCTCATGATCTCTTCTTTGGTGTTTCTCGAAGAGATACTTTTGTAAAAACGATATCTTTTTTTCAAATGTTTCCCGGCGGAGACGGGATCTATTGTAAGACCTTTGAGTTTTGTCCATTCCCTCGTTAAGGAAGGAAAAGATTCCTTTCCGTAAAAGGGTTCGCCTAACTCGCAAATATGAGCGGCGGAAGGTTCGAAAACGCGAAGTCTTGCGAAAAAAGAATCCGTGTCCGCGGTGACTAATTGGACGGGAGCGATTTCTTCCAGGGGGCTCAGGATGGTATTGATTTCTCTCAAAAAAGTGCTCTTCAACTGATCGCTCGGATCGGCTAAAAGAAAAAAATTGAAATCGGACGAATCCCGAAAATCTCCCCTTTGTCTGGATCCGTAAAAAAGAATCTCGAAGGGTTTTAGGGAAAATACGGTTTGCAGATTTTGTTTGATCGACTCCATCTTCCCTCTCTTATTCAAAAAATAATTTCATTCTCGAAAGATTCTCGAGAATCGCGTCATAAGCCCGATCTCTTTCTTCCGAATTCCGAAACGGTAGGGATTTGATATGATTCAGATCGTTGTAGACGATCTCGATCGAATTAGAGGAGGAGTTTTTCTTGATCGTGGATATATAATCCAGGTTGATGATTTCAGAATCTCCCAATTTCAACCACATACCAGATCCTTGCAAAGGATAGATTATGGATTTGTACGGAATTGGTCAAGAAGACTAAAAAATTCTTAGTCCTTTACGAATATTTTCATGAAATTCTTTTCCAAGCGAAGCAGGATTTTCTCCGGAATCGTTTTTAACATCCGTTTCAAAAACGAAAATAAAGGATTCTTTTTGCCATTCCCAGCGAATATAACAACGCCCATTATGAATTCCGGTTAAAACGCTGGCCCTTGAGTCGTTCGGCATGGAAAAATATTGATATTGTTTGTTCTCAAGCGAATTTAATTCCTCGATAGTGAGGATGTGTTTGAAATCGATCTGGTTGTCTTCCGTATAAGAGGAGGCCTTGATTCTTTCGAATTTGTTCGCTGAAGTATGGGTCGTAAAATCGTAGAACAGTCCCCTCGCAAATAATCTGCCGGATTCGTAAAGGGTGACTCCTTCGGAAGTGTCATAAACCACGTCATAGTTGAGTCTGAGATATCTCGGAGTTTCGATTGAAGATGCCGCTCTTTTACTTTCCGGAGTTTTACAGTTGGAAACGATCAGAAATCCAAATGTCAAGTATAGAACGATTTCGAGGAAAAGTTTCAAAACAACGGGACCATCCCCGAATTTAATAGCCGATTTCATAGAGTTCGTCCTGATAGTTTCGAAAGACGTAAGAACGATCCGTTTTTTCCGCCAGATAAAAAGTTGGAAGCGGAACCTTTCCCCCGCCTCCGGTTAGATCCGCTACGTATAGCGGAACCGATAAACCGGAAATCCTTCCTCGGATCTGTTTCATAATCTCTATTCCTTTTTCAATTTCGACTCGAAAACCTCCGCTTCCCCAAACCTCGTCGCACTGATGTAGATAATAAGGTTTGATTCCGATGGAGGTTAATCCGTAGAAGAGTTCCTTTAACGTTTCGGCTGAATCGTTGATTCCCTTTAAAAGGACGCTTTGATTTAGAACTATCGCATTCCCTTCTTGGATCAAAAGGGAAATTCTTTCCTGAACGAGAGGTGTGATCTCTTTCGGATGATTGAAATGAGTGACCAAATATATCGGGAAATGTTTTTTAAGAACGGAACATAGAGAAGAATCGATTCTCATCGGAAGTGTGACCGGATATCTGGAATGGATTCTCACTTGATTGATATGCGAAATGGATTTTAATTCTCCCAGGAGATAATCCAGTTTTTCATCGGAAAGATTAAGAGGATCTCCTCCGGAAAGAATCACTTCCTTGATTTCTTTATGCGATCGAAAATAAACCAGAGCCTGATTCCATTCTTCCCTGCCGGGTGTGTGCGAGGATTTACTCACCTTTCTTTTGCGAGTGCAAAATCTGCAATAAACCGCGCATACATGCGATAGATACCAAAGTGCGCGATCCGGATATCTGTGTGTAACTCCCTTTACAGGCATGTGGGTTTCTTCAGCAAGCGGATCCTGTTTTTCAAAACCGTTTCGGATCAATTCTTCCCGGTGCGGAACAATCTGGAGCCGGATCGGGCAGTTCGGATCTTTTGTATCTGCGAGATTTAAATAATAGGGCGTAACGGAAAATTCGAAAAACTCGGAACAGGCTTCGAAGGAGAGGATTTCTTTTTCCGTAAGTTCGAGATGTTCGGATAGCTGCGTTTGTGTTTTGATTCTATTTTGAATCTGCCATTTCCAATGTAACCACTCCGAAGAAGTTTCTAAATCGGATAGAGACGAATAGAAAGTGGAACTGGACATGAAGAATTGACTCCGGATTTGATTCTACTAAAATCCTCCTATCGTAGTTCGGGGAGTCAATTACATAACCTATCTTTTGACTTCGACTTCTAGGGTCGGAAGGGTTCCTCTTAAATATCCGCTTTTGAGAACCGCCTTCTGTCCTTCTTCACTTGTGACATACGTGATGAAATTGTCTATCTTTTGTCCGTGATCGGAAAGATAGAATAGATAGAGCCCTCTGGAAAGTTCATATTTTCTGTTATATACGTTTTCGACGCTAGGAATCACGAAAGGACCTTTTCCGGAAAGAGAATATTCTAAAGCGCGCACTCTGCCTTTGTTTTCAAAGAGAGCGCTTCCCATTCCCATAAACCCGATCGCATTCGGGTTGGAGTCGATCGCCGCAGTCATTGCGTCATTGTCCGCTACGATTTTAGCGGTTTTGGAATATACCAAATTCTTTCTTGTCTCGAAGTTTTTAATTCCTAGATCTTTTTGTTTGAGAACGTGCGTTTCAAAGTAGGCCGCGGTTCCGGATTTGTCGTTTCGAATCAGTACGTCTATTTTTCCGGGCTTACCTCCGACCTCGGACCAGTCCGTGATTTCTCCCGCAAAAATTTTAGAGGCCTCTTCCAAGCTGATTCTGCGGACCGGATTGGATGGATGAACAATGATTGCAATTCCGTCATAGGCGACCACAAGTGATTCGAATTTACCTTTGGAATTGAATTCCTTGAGCTCCGCTTCTGTAAGAGGTCTACTGGCTGCGGCAATATCCGTTTTGTCCTGAAATAATTTTTCGATTCCTTCGATTGATCCTCCGCCGTGAACCACGACTTGGAATCCCGATTTCTTGCGTGAATATTCCAAACCGATCATCTGAAGCATTACGTGCATCGTCTCGGAACCGGTGACGGTGATCGTTTCTCTCGGTTTACAATTTACGGCAAGTGTAACTAAGCCGACGATTGCGGTAAGAATCATAAAATTAAATTTCATATGTTTGTTTTTACGTTCCTGTGGAAAGTTGTCCGGGATACTGCTTCCCGTATAAAAAAAGTCTATTACAATTCGGGATTGAATTGTTACAAATTCATACGCCGTTGCTGTCATAACACAACACTTCGAGCTGTCTTACATCCAAGAATCATACTAATCTACGGATCCGTGTTAACTCAGCGAATGCCTCTTATGGATCGGCCGGCATTCAGGCCGTTCGAAGAACTCAACAGAACGGCTCTCTATGGGTCGTCGATTCAAGAAACTCAACAGAACGACTCTCTATGGATCGTCGTTCTGGATGTCTTTTTCTTGACAGGGGGCTCGTTTCAAAAGAAATAGAAAGGGGCAATTATCCTTAGGAAAATCCATGACTCTTGGTATCACAGAAGTAAAAAAAGGTATGGTTCTCAAAGTAGAAGGAGATCTTTACTCGGTCGTTAAAACTGAATTCGTAAACCCGGGTAAAGGTTCGGCTTTTATCAGAACGAAGCTTAAAAATCTTACCAAAAACAGTTCGATCGAACGTACTTTCAAAGCGGCGGAAAAATTAGAGAGTGTCGAATTAGAAAAACGAAATATGACCATTTGTTACACCGAAGGGGACGATATCATCTTCATGGATTCCAACGATTTCGAACAAATGCCGGTTTCTAAAGAATATGTGGAAGATATTCTTCCTTTTTTAAAAGAAGAAACTCCGATGGAAGTTACCTTCTACGAAGGAAAACCGATCGGAGTGATTCCTCCCAACTTTTCCATTCTCGAAGTGACCTACGCCGAAGAAGGTCTCAAAGGAGACACGTCCGGTACGGCTCAAAAAAGAGTTACCGTGGAAACCGGAGGAGAAATCAACGTTCCGATATTCGTAAAGCAGGGAGATATAATTAAAATAGATCTGCGGGATCTCACTTACGTGGAAAGAGTCAATAAATAACAAACTGCGGAGAATGTTATGGCAACGATAGTACGGCAAAAAGGTTTGGCACCGATCGAGGAAACGAACGAAGTGAAATCCTTTCTTAAAGAAAGAGGAATTGATTACGATCATTGGAAGGTGCCGTCTAACGCAACGGATTTGACGGACAAGGAAGTGCTTGCCGATGCCGAAAAAGAGGAACTTTTAAAAAAACTGGATGGTCGTTTTGAAGCTCTCAAAGAAAAAGAAGGTTATCAATCCAGAGACCTGATCGTATTACATCCGAACATTTCGGGATTAAACGACATGCTTGCTAAATTCGACCGAGTTCACTATCACACCGACGAGGAGGTGAGATATATCGTGGACGGTTCCGGCGTTTTCGGTTTTGTATTGAAAGGCGAAAAATTTCTCGTTCATGTCGTAAAGGACGATTTTATCTCCGTTCCAAGAAATACGAATCATTGGTTTTATTTGGACGATAAAAAAAGAATCAAAGCGGTTCGCTATTTTCAGGACATGAGCGGTTGGGTGCCGAACTACGTGGAAGAGACCAATTCCCTGGACTGATATGTCCGTCAAAAAACAACTAGAAAAGCTCTCTGCATTGGGGGCTACCTACCATAAGAACGGATGGATGCCGGGAACCGCCGGTAATCTTTCCGTCCGAATCTTAGGTGAATCCGGCTTTTGGGTCAGCGGAAGCGGTCTGGACAAGAACACGTTAAACAAGCGTAATTTTCTATACGTCGATTTGGAGTCGGGTCGGCTTTCCGCTTCGAAAAATACCAAGGCGGAAAAAGGGCTCAAGCCTAGCGCCGAAACTTCCATCCATAGGGCCGTCTACCGTGCGTTAGACGATATTGGATGCGGGTTGCACGTCCATACTTTGGAATCTAATCTGATTCGTACAAACACTTCCCAACATCGACCGGTCGCTCTTTTGGAACTTCCGGCGATTGAAATTCTAAAAGCGTACGGAATCTGGAAAGAAAACCCTAAGGTTTATGTTCCTGTGATCTACAACTTTCCGAACGTACAGGATATTTCAAACCGTCTTGAAAGTTATTTGAAAGAATACAAACCTATTGTTCCGTTCTGCATCATCGAAAAACACGGAATTACAGTATGGGGAAAGGATACGGTTCAGGCAAATCGAAACCTGGAAGCGACTGATTTTATACTCAAATATATGATATCCTCGAGAAATTTGTCTCATCTTCTCCCTATGGAAAATAATATATCGGAGTCGGATCGTCAGGAAGTGTATTTTGCGGAATTCCCGGTTTATCCAGCTACATTTTTCTAATAGAGAGAATCTGTTTTGTCTTCAGAGAAAGAAAACAATCTTATACTTGTTGCCGGAGCCGGTTCAGGAATCGGAAAGTCCGTATTAGAAAATCTGAATTTATTGGATCAATTTGCGATCGGAGTTTCGAGGACGGGAGAGGTTTGGGAACCTAGCAATGACTTCGAACCTGGAAAAAATTTTCAGTGTAATCTTTCTAGACAGTCGGAGGTTCTTGAATTTGTTACGGCCTTAAAAAAACGGGCTTTTTCCTTGGCCGGGGTTTATTTTACTTTCGGAAGCGGCTTATTCAAGCCCGTAGGGCAAATTGCATTAGAAGAATGGAACGCACATTTTGTTCTCAATCTGAATTCCCTCTTTTTGCTTACGAAAGAAATACTTCCTCTTCTAAAACCGGGTTCATTTTTGTGCTATCTTTCTTCGACTGCGGGATATCAGGGTTTTTCGAATTCTACGGCCTATTGTGCGAGCCGACATGCCATTGCAGGTTTTGCAAAAGCTCTTCGGGAAGAGTTGAAGTCGGAAGGAATTCGAGTCATCACCGTTTATCCGGGCGCGGTGTATACGGAGATTTGGAGAGGCAGAGAAGGATTCGAGCAGGAGGATATGATCCCGGTTGACGATTTCGGGAAATGGCTCGCGACACTTTCTATCTTACCGGATACTGTTTATCCGGACGAAATACATTTGCTTCCTCGTAAAGGAATTTTATAAGATTCAATCGTAGATATCTTTCCATGTAATGTAATAAGAGCGTGTCCCAAAACCGTTCGATCTTATCAGAATCTCCGCGGATCGCTGCAATTTTTTTGAGAATAGAATAAAGTGAGTTCGGTATAAGAAAATGAGAAAGAATTTGTTCGTAAAATTGTGGTTTGTCGTAGTTCCGTATTTTAAGAATAGATTTACAAGTTCAAATTCCAACAGAAAAATGAATCGCGCCGAACTCACGTTGGATATGATAACAAAATGTGGGTCAGAAGAAATCGGGGTTTAAGCCCCGATTTCTTCTTCGGCCTGTTCAGATTCTTCTTCGTTCATCAATTCTTTGAGTTCGTTGTAGGCTTTTTCTTTTTCCTGAACTCCGGTCTTTTTGATCGCTTTGCGAAGTACATTTTCCCATTGTTTTGCGGGAAGATTCGCCTGAATGTCTTCTAAAAGCTCCAAGATCGCGATGTCGTCTCCGGTATTGAAAATTTCTGTTGCGTCGTAGCGAAAGAGTGCCGACAACTCGTCGATATACACTCCTACGCTATTCCCTTTTCCGGAGGCGAGCCTCTTTTCTTGAAGTTGAACCTTTTTTTCTGCCTTGCGGAGGTCTCTTTCTCTTCTTTCCAGTTCGGTGCGTTTCATAGAAAAACCCTCAAGTATAGCTGATAAGCCAGTTTTTTACGGGGGCTTTTCATGTATAGGAGATTCCCGGGACGCGCCCCCAGGACCGGTCTTGAAAACGCTTATGATTAAATTCATTTTTTTTTGTACTAGAATAGACGAAGCAAATGAACGGAACGTTATACCTTAAGACATAAGAATCGGCTTTTGGCTTGGCAAAAACTCCGTTTACTTTTGAATCAATTGAAAAAGTTCCCGACGTAAATCTGACGAAAATGTCGAAAGTTTTTGAAAACTCCACTGTTCAAGTGGTTACGGAGAAAAGACGTTTTCAGTTTTTATAACTGTGTAAGGAAAAGTGTAAGTATGTTTTCGCTATCCGCATTGAGTATTCTATAAATCATCGAATCCTCTATGGTTGAAGTCTTCGGCTCTTGCTTTTTCCATTGCCTTTCGGATGATTTCCGTCGCTTCCCGTTCTTCTTGTATTTCTTTTTCTCTTATAGGGAATTTTTGGGAATTCATGTTCTCGATGATTTTATAATCTTTTATGTACGAATCCATTTTTGAGTATTGAAGATACAAAAATACGATCGTAAATAGGGAAAGTACGATTGCGGTCCTTTTTACGGGAGCTTTTAGATAAAAAGTCAAAGCAAGAAAGAATAAAAACGGAACATATGCGGTAAAAGCGATTCCGATCCACATTCCCAGATAAATGTGAATCAAACCGCCGAAGCTTTGCAGAAATAGTATCGCCCAAAACACGCTTAAGATAGCGGTGCTGGCTCTGAAGTTTTGTTTCCAATCGGTATTTCCCCCGCAGATCCAGGAGAAAAACATATAAAGGAAACCTAAAATAGGAAAAATAATAAAGCTCGCGAGTAAATACGCCGTAGGCATTTCGAAAAATAAAAAAGTCAAGGATGGACTGGGAAGTCCATTCGGAGTGAGTAAAGTCATGCCGATGACTGTAACCGCATATAAAAAGCTCATATAGACTAAACAACGAAGATATAGGGAGAGCAGAGGTTCTTCGGGAGCGTTGGAAAGATCCTTAAAAAAAGAAACCGGTTTTATTAAAACTTCCCCGGCTTCTTCGACTGCGTTCATAAAAGAAAAGGAAAACTTGCGCATTGAGTTTCACACAGTTTTTTTCTAAAAACTTACGTGGCAAGAGGAAAAGAATCCGAAGAGTCGTTTATATATTTCTCTATATCCAATTTAAAACCCGTCTCAAAATCTCGAAATGTAGGAACTACTACAATTTTAAATGACAGGAAAAACCGCCAATACGACCGCAATCTGTGGGAGCTTCCACGTTTTTAGAAATTTGTCGGATCGCTTAAAGATATCTTTTTTCGGTAAACCGTCTGAATTTACCCACAGGTTCGTTTCCCCACCGATTTCACATTCTAAGAATCTTGTTTTTCTAAACTCGTATTTTTTAGTTTCCATCTTACTTTCCTTAAAAATCACAATAGAGTTGTTGAAAAATTAATTTCTCTATCCATTTCTGCTTTGTTGAAATGGACGTTTGAAGCGGTTTTGTTAAACTGAATCATGGAATTTTTCGACAACTCTAATTTTGAAAAATCTTAGCCAAATAAAAATAAATCCTGAATGATTCAATCACTTTTGACAAACAACCATGTTTTGAGTTGATCCTGTACCGAGAAATTTCACAATATTTCTAAGAGTGAGTAACGGTTTGTCTTAGAAAAGAAACAACCTACACGCAAAAAGCGGAGTATGTTTCTAATGTATTATTATAAAATTAGAATAATCTAAGTTTTGATATAAAAATGGAAATTATTCCGAAGACTTTCCCTGCATATATTCTTCCAAATAAGTATGATCGGTATAGTCCAACATTTTCGTAAAATGAACGTGATCTCTTTCATAGCCCAAAATCGTTTCAAGGGGCTTGAAAATATTCAATCCCGCGCTAATTTCAATGTCACTTCCTCTGAATTGAAGCGGGTGCTCGTATCCGGCGGCGTGTGTTACCGAAAGAACTTCCCTTCGAAGTCCTTTGATGTAGTTCGCGTTCCGTTCCGCTTTGAGTTCGATGTCGAGACCGGCTTGTAACCAACGGTTCTGAGTCGCGACTCCAGTGGGGCAGTGATCCGTATGACAACGTTGGGCTTGGATACAACCGATGGACATCATCGCTTCTCTGGCTATGTTGATTAGGTCGCAACCCATCGCGAACGCTACGATAGCTCTATCAGGAAATCCTAATTTACCGCTTCCGATCCAAGCCATTCTTTCGGAAAGTTTTTCTTTCTGAAAGACTTGATAGACTCTCGCAAATCCGACCTTGAAAGGAAGAGAAACGTGATCCGCAAAGGCTAACGGAGCCGCTCCTGTTCCTCCTTCTCCTCCGTCGATCGTGATAAAGTCAGGACCCTTGCCGGTTTGTTTCATTCTTTCCGCGAGTTCGTTCCAAAAATGAATTTCACCGATCGCGCTTTTGATCCCGACCGGAAGTCCGCTCGCAGAGTGAAGTCTTTCGATAAAGTCGATCAGTTCGTTTACGGTTCCGAACTCGGAATGAGCATTAGGCGAAACACAATCTTGTCCCAAGGGAACTCCTCGGATATTCGCAATCTGTCGGGTCACTTTTTTTCCGGGAAGAATTCCTCCCTTGCCGGGTTTGGCGCCTTGGGAAAGTTTGATTTCTATCATTCTTACTTGAGGATTTTCTTTAATCTTTTGGGTAAACACATCCAAGGAAAAATTTCCCTTTTCGTCTCTCGTGCCGAAGTATCCGGTTCCAATTTGCCAGACAACGTCTCCGCCTAATTTGTGATAGGGGCTGATTCCTCCTTCTCCCGTATTTTGATAACAGTGCGCCATCATCGCTCCCTTGTTGAGAGCGGAGACCGCGTTCTTACCGAGAGATCCGTACGACATCGCGGAAATATTCACCACGGACGGAGGACGAAACGGTTTTTTACGATTGTGAAATTCTCCGATGACCTTTAGGCAGGGAATCATGGAAGTATCGTTTTTGAGATGTTTTACTTTGGATTCGGGAAACGGAAACGCGCTGTGTTTGATGATCGGATAACCGGCTTCGTACAGAAGTTCAGTCGTTCCGAAACCGAAGTTATTGTTTTGTTTTTTTGCGGTCGCATAAACCCAGGAACGTTCCGCTCTACTAAAAGGCATCTCCTCTTTATCATTGGCAACCCAGTACTGACGCAGTTCGGGACCGATCGTTTCAAAAAGATAACGGAGTCTTCCCACAAGAGGGAAATTATGTTTGATCGCGTGCCTTCGCTGAAAAATGTCGTGCAGAAGCGCGATGAGAGTGTAAGTTCCGATCGCATAAAACGAAGAAGACCAAGGATTTTCCGAAATAAACTGCAAGATAGTAGAATAGTCGGGAATTTGCATCCGGTAATTCTGCACCTTTTGAAAAGGTTCCGCAAGAAATATTTTATTGAAGGAAGGGATTCTTACTGATGTTTGTAGATGAATTCTTTCGAGAATTCTCCGCGTTTATTCATTTTGGCTCCGATAAAACAAAAGTCGTCTTGTAATACGAAACTGTTGCTCTTTACCCAGTCACCCGTATTGATAATTTTTAAATGAGGAATGCAAAGAAAATCATGCGTGTGCCCGGAAATAAGAACTCTGTCGTTTTGATGTGTGATTCTGGAAAGACGTTCGTAGTATTTAAGGATTTCTTCCGTGGTGGCGGGATCTTGTCGATTTAAATGTTTTTGATAGAAGGCTTCCGAAAAACGGAACAGATTCGGAAGGAATAAGGCAACTATATGTAGGAAACGTAATATAAAAATTGAACCTATCCAAGTGAAGCGATTGTATTGTCCCTGGTGTCCGTGAACCGCGATCAAAGTTTCGTTTTCGATTTTTTCACAAATCTTCCAATTTCTTTCTCGAAGATATCTTTCGATTTTGGGAGGTAGATTCATAAGGTAGGAAGTGGAATCGTGATTTCCCACGATGTAGATTTTGTTTCCGTCCGACACGGATAAGGAATCTAGTCTATCGAAAAGTTTGTTGAATTTTTTCTTACTTTTTTTGAGTTTGCGTGCGGCGCTGAAGAACCAATTTTCTATGATATCCCCCACGAGATAAATGTTTTTGAAACGAATGTTTCTCTTTTTTAGATAATCCAGAAACTGAAATAGTTCCTTATGTTTATGGGATTTTATCTTCTTGTTCAAAAGGTAATGAACGTCAGAAAGAAAAATTCCCTCATAAACTTTATTTTTTTCAAATTTCATCGAAAGTTAGTTTCAAAATCAATGTCTTGGCTTAAAGAGTTTTTTCTTCGGTATAAAGTAAAGGCGATGATTTTCACATTGGACGGTGTTCGTTTGCGCGAGCGGTCAAAGCATCGATGAGAAGCGAGGGTAAAACGCTGTGAACGAAAACTTTTTGCCCCGATTTGATTGAGGAAATAGCCGAATCCGTGGAAATCAATTTGCTGTTTGGTTTAAAACTCAAATTTTCCATTTCTAAATTATCGGCTCCGAAACTCAAATTCGCAACTTATTGATTCAATTCGAGTACAGTGCAGATCCCGATTTGTCCTCAGTAAGGATCTCAGCGGATTTTCGAAAATCAAGACATTCAATCTATTTTTCACGTTTTTCTATCTACAAGAAAAGCGACATTTTTCAAAATGATCCATATGTCTTTTCGTTCTGCCCGTAACATCCACGTCAAATCTGAAACAATGCTAATCTTTGTGTTGGCGGCCGTTCAATTCACTCATATTCTCGATTTTGTAATTATGATGCCGCTTGGAACTTATTTTCAGGAAGCGTTTCATATCAATCCGAAAGAATTTTCCGTTCTCATTTCCGCATATACCTACAGCGCGTTTGTAGCCGGAATCGTAGGCGTACTTTTTATAGATCGTTTCAATCGGAAATCTGCGGCGATTTTTTTGTACTCTGGTTTTATCGTGGGAACCGCTTTTTGCGCGGTTGCGGATTCGTATTTTTTTCTTTTGATTGCGAGAATTATTTCCGGTGCATTCGGGGGAATTTTAAGTTCCGTTACCTTTGCGATCGTAGGGGACGTGATTGGGATGGAGCGCAGGGGAAGGGCGACCGGTGCGATTATGGGAGCTTTTTCCGTTGCTTCTGTGGTCGGAGTTCCCTTGGGACTCAAAGTGGCGGAGTATTACGGATGGAATATGTCTTTTGCCGGAATTGTCCTTTTGAGTCTTCCGATTTTGGTTCTGATGAATTATCATCTTCCGAGTATTCCTCCATTTCAATTTGCGGGGGCCAATCCGATCCGAAATTTTTTTCGGATTCTTACGTATAGGAAGTACATGGCTTCTTATATGCTCATTATGTTCGTGATTCTCGGTGGCTTTACTGTGATTCCGTTTATCGCGCCTTATATGGAAAGAAATGTTGGGATCCCTAAGGACAACATTCCTTGGATTTATTTCTTCGGCGGCCTTGTTACGTTCTTTTCTTCCAGAGTAATCGGAATCGTTTCGGATAAGATTGGAAAACACAAGGTATTCTATATTCTGGTTCCCTTATCTTTCATTCCGATCTTTATCATGACCAACCTCGGGCAGACTTCGCTTGTGAATGTTCTGATTCTCACTACCGTTTTTATGGTAATCGTATCGGGAAGGTGGATCCCTGCTTTGGCCTTGATAACATCTGCGACGGAACCGAGCGATCGAGGACGTTTTATGACGGTGATCTCGGCTTTGCAAAATCTCGCTTCCGGACTCGGAGCTACGATTGGAGGAAGTATTCTTGTCGCTGCAAGCCCAACTTCTCCCTACCAAAACTACGAAGTGGCGGGATATCTGGCGATGGGATTTAATGTAATCACGATTCTACTGATTTCAAGGGTTAAGGCGGTTTCTTGAATGTGTTTGGGTGGAATTTAGATTCAATGATATAGATTTCATGTTTGTTTTAGTAATTGTTTGTATTGAACAGCGTATCACTCTAAAATGTGGGAACTAGAACAAATCGCGATTTTACGAACAAATTCTAAAAGTAAGAGCTCCTACTTTTAGAAAATTCATTTTCAACCGCCGAATTCACGTTAAATAGACTGGATGATTCGATTTCAACGCGCTTTTTAGAGGTTGTTCATCTAACCCTAAAGTGTAGGAAACTCATACGGCACGGCGAACAGACCTTTCAAAAATTCGAAACCGCTTAGGATGTGGCATAGTTTATGGGGACTCCCGCTTTACGCTTTCTGAAAGGAATTTTTGGTTTTGAAAATTGACTCTAAAAAATCAGTCTGTTCTTGACATTTTCATGAGACAAAATATTTTGCAGCCACACGAAAAGGAGGTGGTCTAGTGAATGATAGTTGTTACAAACAATTGACCTGTGAGGTGGCTGAGCAATAGCCCGGGTTTTACTTGCAATACAGCCGTAGTCGGGGCATTGCAATCCAATCAGACCGCTGACCTTTCTGAGTTTCGAGAACTGGTCATTCTTGAGCTTCCGATCTCGACAGATGGATGTCGATGAAACGATGCAGTCGCTCAGGAGGTTTCCTCTTTTGAGAAATCTTTCTCATTGAGTTTCTTTGAACAAACCGAAAATTCTTCTCTTTTTTCCGCCCTCTTGAGATTCAGGTAGAATGAAGCGTGCCCTTATTTTGTCCGGAGGGGGAGCCCGAGGCGCTTACCAAGCGGGGGTTCTTCGTTATCTGGAGGAAATTCAATTCAAACCGGATATCATCTGCGGTACTTCCGTAGGAGCGATCACCGCGACCGCGATGGGTTGTGGAATGAATGCCGCCGAGATAACGAAACTTTGGAAATCCATCGAAGCCAAAAAAGTGATGCGCTATTCCATCTGGAACGATCTAGTAGACATCTTTGTAAAAAGTTATTCTCCTTTGACTGATACGACGCCTCTCAAGAACTTACTTTATTCTTATTTGGATTTTCGCAAACTTAGAAAAAACCCGACCGAAATTATTATTACCGCGGTTAATATTCTCACCGCGGAACTTGTATTTTTTAGAAACAAGGAAATTGATATAGAACACGTTATGGCCTCTTCGGCGATTCCCATGTTCTTTCCTTGGCAATACGTGGACGGAAGACCTCATTGGGACGGAGGAGTGATGGCAAACACTCCGATCCTTCCAGTTTTGGAACGGGGGGCGACTGACATTGTCGTAGTATTACTTTCTCCTGTTGGAGGGGTCGATATGGGTTTACCGAAGACAAGAAGGGAAGGTTTAGAGAGAGCGTTTGAACTGTCTCTTATTGGTTCGTATCAAACTGTGATGTCCAATTTAAACTTCGAAAAAAAAAAGAAAAAGGGAAAAAAATCCAAGTTCACTTCTCTCTTATCCATTCCGAGCGCGACCCGACCTGAACTGAAGATAAGGACGATCGGTCCTAGAACCTCTCTCGGATTCGGAAGTATCCTAAATTTCTCTCAAGTCCAAGCCGATTATTTGATCCGTCGAGGATACGAGGACGCAAGAATTCAATTCGGGGAATCGAGCGCCCCATAGGAAGCGAGATTGAGTTTGCGATTGGCTCTTCGCCAAGCGAAGAAGGTTTTTTCCATAAACAAGGTAAGAAAATAAAAAAGAGAATTCGATCAAATTCAATTCGAGGAATATTATGGAAGAATTATTCGTTAAAAACGGACACTTCGCAAGTAAAGACGGAACGATCTATCAATTACGTGGAGTCAATCTTTCCGGCTCTGCGAAACTTCCCTCCAAACCCGACGGAACCACGCATTTTGATCAAACTCTCACATTCTTGAATCATAGAAACGTATCTTTTGTCGGAAGACCTTTGGAAGAGGATCAGGCTTCAGAACATTTCGATAGACTGAGGAAATGGGGATTCAATTTCTTGCGGTTTCTCATAACGTGGGAAGCGATTGAACACAAAGGCCCCGGAAAATACGATACCGAATACATAGACTATGTCGAAAGAATGGTTTCCCTTGCCAGTCAAAAAGGATTTTATCTTTTTATCGATCCTCATCAGGATGTATGGTCTCGGTTTACGGGGGGGGACGGAGCTCCTGGTTGGACTTTGGAAGAGTTAGGAATGGATATTTCCAAGATTCAAGGTTCGGAAACCGCGATCGTCCATCATTACCAAGGAAGGCATTATAGAAGAATGTCCTGGCCTCTCAATTATCAAAAATACGTTTGTGGAACGATGTTCTCTTTATTTTTTGGAGGAAGGGAGTTTGCGCCGAACACCAGGATCGATGGAAAGAATGCACAGGACTTTTTACAAGATCACTACATCGATTCCGTGCTCAAGATAGTGCGTAAGCTTAAGAAGTATAAAAACGTGATAGGATTTGATACCTTGAATGAACCTTCTCCCGGATGGATCGGAAAAAAGAATTTGGGAGAGTTCGAAGGGTTCGGATTTGGAAAAGTGATAAAAACTTCTCCGTTCAAAGAGATGTATCTTTCCGAAGGGCGCGCCGTTTCGACGGAACAAGCCTACATGCTCGGATTCTGGAGTTTGCCTTGGGGTAAAGTGCGATTGAACGGCGGGGGAGTTTCTCTTTGGAAACGGGGATACCAGTGTGTTTGGAGAAATCACGGGGTTTGGGACTACGATCCGAACGGTGCCCCGATGATGTTAAAGCCGGAATATTTCCATAGGAAGAATGGAAAAAAATACGAATTCTATTCCCATTTTATGCATCCTTTTATCAAGAAGTTCAAGGAGGCGGTACAGAAGACGGAAAGTCGTTTTCATATCTTTGTGGAAAGTGATCCTTCGAGACTAGAACTGGAATGGAGGGAAGCCTCTAAGAAAAATTACGGCTCCGTAGTCAACGCGACCCATTGGTACGATATATCCGTGTTGATGCTCAAACGTTATTTTCCTTGGTTCGGCGTCCACGTATTCAAGCAAAAACCAGTATTCGGAAAACAGAATATAGATAGGGCTTATGAGGAAACGATTCGAATGATCCGGGAAATGTCCGAAAAAAAAATGGGCAATTGCCCTACAGTAATCGGGGAAACCGGAATTCCCATGGACATCAACCACAGGGTTGCGTATCACAAAAAGGATTATGGGATATTGGAACAAGCACTCGATCGAGTGATGAAGGCCGTGGAAAAAAATTTCGTTCATCTCGCGTTATGGAATTATACTCCCGATCATACTCACAGTTTGGGAGACAGATGGAACGAGGAGGATTTATCGATCTATTCCAAGGACACACCTACTTCGTATGACGAAGACGGGGGTAGGGCTGTGAGGGCATTCAGTCGTCCGTATCCGATTCGAACAAAAGGGTTGCCCGTGGCTTTGTCTTTCGATATGGAAAAGTCTTTATTCAAATATTTCTTTCAACAAGAAGGAAACGTATTGCCGGAAACAGAAATTTTTATCCCGGAAATACATTATAAAAATGGATTTGAAGTTCTGGTCAATGCGGGTGAGTATCACTATGATTCCCGCACCAAAGTATTAAAATTTAAGGGAGAAAAGGGGATTCTACATTATGGAATAACCATTCATCCCTCCAAAAAATCACTTTTCAGGGAACAAGATCGGACTAAAGTGGTCCCCAATACTCAAAAGAGGAATATTAGATGAAAAAAGCTCTCATGATTTTTCTAGGTGCTCTTACTGTTCTTTCGTTGACCGTAGCGTGTTCCGGTTCGAAATATTCGGCCGAAGAATGTGCTCCGATCGTGGACGAAATGTTGACCAATCTGACTGCGGGACAAAAGCCGGAAGATGCCGCGAGCATTGCGACAATGAAAGCAACTTTAGTGCCCGTATTACAAAAAGAATGTATGTCCGGAAAATTCGATCTTACTTGTCTTAAGTCCGCAAAAAGTATTCCTGCAATCCAGGCTTGTAAAAAATAAGATTTTTCTAAAAAAGGCGGAGGAGAATTTTTTCTTCTCCGCTTTTTCTTTGATTCCTTAGAACTTTTCCCGAAACCTAAAAGGAAATCATATTCGTTGTTGATCCAAACATAAAAGAACGCGGAGTTCTGCGGTTTAAAATCTGGGCGAATAAGATTGTATCTGTTCCATATTCGATCTTTTTCTCAAAACAGCATTTGGATTTATTAAAATTTTTATCTTTTCAATAGATTTTTACCATTAAAAAAATATAATATAATTTGAATTCTTTCGAAGAGAAAAAAGAGAGTGTTGATTTAGGCGAAAGAAATGAACCAATCGATTTCTCTTCAAAATCCTCTTGCCTACGTCTATGTGAAATTTAAAATCATTCAGTATCTAAAATAAAAAATCCTTCTTCATCCGAATAACATCCGTGCTCCCGGTATGGTCTTGATGGATAAAAATGGATTTTTTGAGCATATCTTCTTCCGATTTTTAGACAACCGAAACAAATGTCCCAGCGAATCGCCCAATCACATTCTTCCTTTCGATACGAAGGAAAGACTCGAAGAAGAGGCTTGGTTTCGGCTTGTTCTTGATTTTTTTGTTGATTTGCGAATTGGTCCAGCGGGGCGTTTTGGGAAAACACGGAATGCGAGGGTTCTAGAAACGCTCCGACAAATAACAGAGTTCCTAAAACAGAGAGTGAAGAAAATGTTCTGCCGAGTTTGATAAATCCGTTTCTACAATGCTGGCGTTGTTTTGCTTTTATTATATTGCCTGAAATGAAACTTCTGGAGTCCGGATGCATCTATCTATTCTATCGAAAGAATTGTTTTCTTTAAAAAGGTAAATTCTCGGTTTTTAGGTAATTTGTGCCGCTGTTCTAAGACTTTCGGTTACGATTGAAATTGAAATCAAATGAAATAATCTGGTTTTCTTTCGAAAAAAAGCTCGATTCTGAAAAAAAATCAAAGTCATTTTGTTAACTCAGAATAGAAGACAGAAGCGACCAAGGAATTTACTTGAAATTGGGTTTCCTATTTTCAACTTAGTTCCAATGACTTCCCGGAAAGATTTTATGGACGCTCTTTATCGAGAGTACAGCGGAAGGATCTTTGATTTCCTCTATAAATATAGTTCCGGGAATCCCGAGGTCGCGATGGATCTGATGCAGGATACGTTCCTAAATTTTTTTAGGAAATATTCGGATTCGGACGTCGATCGAGAACAAGCGATTCGTTTGCTTTATACGATTGCTCGAAACAGATCCATCAATTATTCTCGGAAGTTCTCCACGGTAAAAGAGAGCGGGAATTCTGAGATGCAGGACTTTCAGGAACAAAAGCTCTCTTTTGTCAGAAAGGCCGAACTTAAAGATTTAGAAGAACGGCTTTTGGTTTGTTTGGATGAACTCGAAGAGGACGAGAAATATGCTTTGATTCTTCGGTTTATGGAGGATTACAGTCTGGCGACTATTGCGGAGATTATGAACATATCGGTTTCTACCGTTTCTCGTTTAATTGTCAAAGGGACCGCAAAAGTGACCGAGATCGCAGAGAAAAAGAATTTGAAGCCCTGATTAAGAGTATAAGAACCTGTCCCAAAAGAAACTCAGGCATCATTTCCTAAGGGGCGTGCGATGGGGACAGGATCTTACGGCTTGATCTTTCTGACAAAGTAACTGGGGTTTGGTTGGGACGCGCTGTAAATAAAAATGGAAGAATCGGGAATGAAAAGGGAAGAAAAGATTCAAGAAATTCTATTTCAAGGAAAACGGAACGATCTAAGTCCTTCCGTAGAATGGCTGTCCAAGGGCTTGAGTGATTCTTGGGTAGAATATTTTCCCAAAGAATCGGATTTCGAGTCTCTCTATACGCGCGCACGTTCCGATTCCTCAAAAATATTTTCTTTCTCTAATTTTACGAAAAATAAACTTGTTTTAGCGCTTTCGTCAGCCGCGATTTTTCTTTTCGCAGTCACATTAGGATATTATTCTATTCTTAACGATCAACCCTCCCTTCGAGTCGAAAGGGGTGGAGTCGAAATTTCACAGGTGGAAGGGGAGGCTTATCTCACTTCTTCCGATCCCAAGGACAGGATCCTTTTAAAACCAGGAGTTAGAATTCAAGAAGGTCAAAGAGTGGTTACTGGTTCCAAGGCTATTCTGAATCTAAAAATATCCGACGGGATTGTAGTCAGAGTTCTTTCCGATTCTGAAGTTTCTTTTCGGATGATCGATCTTTCCGCGCATTACAAGATTGAAATAGATCTGGAGAAGGGAGAGTTATTGGCTCATATCCATAAAAATCTTAAGAAGGAAGAATTCGTCGTTCGTTCCGAAAATATAAGCGCGGAGGTTCGGGGGACAAGTTTCAGTTTTCAAAACGTTCCGGGAGAAGGAACTCGAGTACAGGTTTTGGAAGGGCGTGTTGCGATCAGTACCCGTTCGGAATCTCGACAAACGGCACCGGAAGGCGAGCAGATTTTGGAACCGAACCAAGGAATTTTAGTAAACCAAAAGGGTTTTGTCCGGAGCCATTTGAGCGATTCCGAAAAAAATCGTCTTGAGGTTGAACTCGAAAGATTGCCGATCGAAAACATTCCTCGGGATAAAAACCGTTCCTACTCCAGTAAACAGGAATTACTAACGGATTTTCAAAGATTGGAAAAAGTAATTTTAACCGACGGAAAGGAAATCGAGGGCGTTATCGTGGACATGGATGAAAACGTTATGTATGTTCAAACGCTTGAAAAAGAAATCGCCATTCAGAGAGAATTAGTTTCCGAAGTGATTCAACTTTACTAAAAGTAAATTCTCTTTGACAGTCGGCCGATAAATCGGGAAATTTAGTCTTCGAGGACCCTAGCATGGCAATGGCACAAGAAGACCCCGGTAAAAAAAGAATTTTTAGCAACTACATCGTAGACCGGGACTTTCAATTTAAATTTTTATTGAATTATTCCTTACTCATTGTTTTAGGCTTAGTTCTAACCTTAGGTTTTCTGTATTGGTTGAACTACACGAAGTTCGATAAGGGAGTCGTTTTTAGATTGAGAAGCGATCCCATCAAAATTTATCAAAAAGGTTTCGAAGTTCAAAACGGAGTAGAAAGGGAAAAGTTCGTGGAAAGGGAAATCTTTCTTCCGGATTACGATCACAAACTCGATATGTTTACGATCCAGGTAAACGGGATTCTGTTTTTATCCGGTTTGTTTTTAGGGATGACCGTTATTTTTACCGTGATCTATTCTCACAAGATGGCCGGTCCGATTTATAATATCAAAAACCAACTTAGAAAACTGGCTGCGGGTGAGGAACCGGCAAGGAAGATTAAAATTCGCAAAGGGGACGAATTTCAAGAACTCGCGGATCTTTTGAATCAGGTGATTGAAAGAAGAATTAATAACCGTGAAAGTTGAATTTTTTCCGCTTATTCGAATCGAGAAATTAATTGTAGATTTTTTTAGAAATCTGTGTAAATTTTCTCGATATGATTCGCAAAGCCTTACTTTTCAGTTTCTTCCTTATACTTCTACCTCAAGTTGTTTTTGCAGATGAAGAAGTTGCAATTGTACTTTTTGTAACCGGAAAGGTCCAGTATTTTCAAGCCGGTAAAACGGAAGCGCTTAAGAAAAACGTCATTCTTACGAAAGCAGCGAAGGTCGAAACCGGAGAAGGAAAAGCGGATTTACAATTGGGTGCAAATTCCGTGATACGACTCGCGCCATTTACAAAAATTGAGATCTCTGAACTCTTTTCCGACAGTTCCAAAAATACGTCAAAGGTTACTTTGATTTCCGGTAAACTATTTGCGAATGTTCAAAAATCCAATAAAAAGGAAGAATTGGAAGTGAACTCCGCATCTTATACTGCTGGGGTTCGTGGGACTCAATTTGTGGTCAGTGAAGAAAAAACCAGGGCCCCTAAAAATGAAGATTCCGATATTCCGGACGGAGTTTTTGTAAACGAAGGAGAAGTTGTCGTTCATTCTTCTTCCGGAGGGGATTTGGATCTTAAGACGGGGGAACAGGCTACTTGGAATGGCAAAGAGCTGTTAGTCGAACCACTCAAAGAGTTTATGAAAGAAAAGATGAAAATCATCCAAAATTTCAAGACGATTAAGACCGAAAACTATGAGATGCTTAAAAATCAGAAGTTGAAAAACAAAGAACTTCTGGAGCATTTTCCTAAATCATAATATTTACTATGTTCAAGTTCTTTTCTTTGGAGGTTTGATTCCTAGATATATGGAATTTTCATAAGAACCTGTCCCAAGAGAAACTCAACGATCGGTGCGGCCGAGCGAACGATTTCGGATTGGAGTTGATTGATTTTTTCTTGGAGTTCGAAAATATTTAATGTGAGTTCGGTCTAATTAGAGATTAAAAGTTGTAAATTGTCTTTTGACCTCAAATTCAAAGAAGTTTTTTTTGGAAAAAAAGAAAATGCAACTAAACCGCTTAGTAAATTAACGGCCCAATTGAAAAAACTCCTATGTCGAGTATGTTGAATTTGACAGATATTTTTGAGTTCATCATTTACGGATTCAATGATTGCCCTTTCTTAGAAGGATTTTATCAACTAGGGGCATTAATTTATTTTTCATATTCTTTTTTAATTTTGTAATGAGTTGAATCCCTTTTTCGTAAAGACTTTCAAACAAAGATTGACTGATGTAACCTCTATCTCCAAAAAGTTTACAGCGCATCCCAAAACTTTATTTTACTTTATCAGAAAGATCAAGCTGCAAGGTTCTGTCATCATCAGTTTTTTCCATAAGAAAGAACTGGTGGGGCAGGTTCTTATCGTGAATATTCTTAACAAGTGGAAAAATCACTTTCGAATTCCTTTTACTGATCCCTATAAAATAGAATACCATTACTTTGAGCACAAATGCAGTATAACCGAAAGCCGCAGCGCCAAAATTTCAATTAGACGCAGTTGCGATTATTTCAATCTTTTTTTATAATATTCAATAAAATTATCTAAGGACCGGTCTCAAAACTACCTATTAAAAAAGTTAAAAACAATGATTGAGCTTGCAAGATAAAGAGAAGCCAGATAGTTTTCTGCTTTTCTTTCCCAGCGAATCAAAATAGCTCTGAATCGATTATGCCAACTATTTGTTCTTTCAACGACCCAACGTCTAGGTTTTCCTTTGTATTTACCAATGAGAGGTTTTTCACCTTTTTTCCGAATATGAAGTCGAATGTTTCTTCTTTTGATCAATGCTTCTATATCTTTGAAGTCATAACCTTTATCTAAACAAAGGTGTTTTGGTTTTTTTCTTTTTCTTCCGGAAAAAACCAAGATGGAATTCAATGTATCTTTTACATTGTGTTTATCATGAACGTTCGCTCCACTCAACGTAATTGCCAATGGAATTCCGTTTCCATCCGTAAGAATATGCCGTTTAACTCCCAATTTGGCACGGTCTGTAGGATTTTTCCCGGTTAAACTCCCCCTTTGGGAGCCTTGACCATTGCGGAATCCATCGAGGCCCAATCCCAAGCTATCTTATTCTTCACATCATAATATTTTAAAATAGATTTATAAATCTTTTTGAATACTCCCGCTCGTTCCCATTCTTGAAATCTTCTGTGACAAGTTTGACCCGATCCAAAGTCATTCGGAATTGCACGCCACTGACAGCCTGTTTTCATTCGATAGATGATACCTGCCATTACGACTCTTGTTGGAACGCGATTGCGACCACCTTTCGGCTTTGACTTCTCTTTTGGGATCAAAGAGGCTATTTGTTTCCAAAGTCCCTCGGGAATCTCTGAATAATATTTGTCCATTTCACAATTATAGTATTACACTCTCAAAGTACAAGGAGTTTTGAGACCGGTTCTAAATATGTAAAATCTCCTGTGGGACTTAATCGTTTCTCATTCATTGCTTTTTTAATTTCCGAATAAATAAAAATGTCTTCGGCAGAATCTTTAACTATTGGCCAGTATTCATATATTTTATACCCTTCGCATGGGAACAAATAATTGTAACTTGGATCATTATTCTCATCTTTATTATCAATACCTAAAAAGAATGCTACTTCACTTAAAGACTCAGTTAAGACTACAAGCTCAATTGAACCACCATCACGATATACTAAAGTATTTTCGATTGATTTAATTTTAAAATTATCTGCCGTATATTTGTTTGAAAAAGATTTTATTGAATCAGAATTTATTGCATTTAAAATGGCATGACAAAGATGTCGAACTAAATTATTATATGGAAAATCTGATATGTATTCACTCTTTTTTAATTGGTAAAATTGATACGAAAGATTTCTCAAAAATACTTTTTGGTTTTCTAATTCAGTAGTTTCATAAAGATTATCCAGAAAATACTGAACTGTCGACGTCGTGAATGTATCTCCTTTATCTCCAAACTCTTTTAATATTTCTTCAATCTTCACAGTTTTAAAAAGTAATTGCGTCTAACGAATCGAGGAGACAAAGTTATGTGAAATTTTCACCATTGGGACCGGGGGAGTGCGGGAGAAAACGTTTGTGAATGTACGATATCCGGCAGTCGTGCGTCAAGGACGATTGACAATGGAAAAACTTCTTCCGGATTGATTTTCAAGAAACTTACGAGCTTGCCCAGTTCTTTGTCATTGAACTTCTCGAGCTGTGGATGCCGGGAAAAGACCGCGTTTTCGTCTGGCGAAAGGTGAATGCCAATAACGAAGCCATTCTGTAGAATCCAGCCTTTCAGTTGGGCGCCGCCTTTTGTGACAAATGATGCCGCAAAATAGATGCGCATCCGAGTTACAGGAAGTTTTTCAATAGGTATGGAATAGTACGGGTGCTTGCTTCCATTGCCCTTGAACGCAAGTTCGGAAGCTAACCATTCTCGATTTACGCCCCAGCCAGCAACCTCCTCAATTTCTTCAAAGTCATAGTATTCGGACCAAACCGGATGCCGTGCAAGAGCGGCGTGGCCAAATGCTTCTTCAGAAATTACTTCAATCATAGTCTTTGCGGGGGCAGATGTGCCCGAGTAGCGCGTGCTAAACTATTTTGCTACTTCCGTTGCCGCAATTAAGTCCATTCAAAATATCCCTAGTTTTAAACTCGAATTTCTCGCACACAGTGCAAGCCACTTTTGATTTCCGAATTGTAGATAAAGATCGCTCAATATATTTTTTCTTTTCCATAGATAAATTATTAATATCAATTGGATTTGAATCAAGCAAATCATCAATCATTTTTGTAGTTAATTCTTTCATGTCGCATAAACACCTAACCAACAACCAAATATAAGAATGTAATAAAGACACATTATTCAATCAACCCAAACTTAACAAGAAAAACCCATCATAAACAGGCAACTTCCGATAATGATAGTTCTGTCGCATTATGAACATTTGTTCATAAACGTCCCATGATTCATTTTTCTGTAGGAGAAACTGGAATTGGAACTAAATCTATTCTTAAAATGCGAGAACTACAACAAATCGTGATTTTACGAACAAATAATTCTAAAAGTAGGAATTCCACTTTAGAAAACTCTTTCTCATTTTCTTATGCCGAATTCACGTTAAATAACTTTCTCATTAGCATTAGATTTCGAAGCTATTCCAACTATAGATCTAAAATCTATGGATATCTGAATTTACATCGAAGGTATTAAAAAGTTTTCCTTATTCGTATAATATTATAACATAAAATGATATTTTTATCAGAATTTTTATTTTCAATTTTCATAACGTATAGAAATATACTTTTCTCCAACTATTCTTGATGGAGTTTATTTTATAAGCTCCATTTCATCTCCTGTATCTCCATTCAAGGTTTCCGGACTTTATATCCGGAAACCGAATTTTTTAATATTTTAAATTAGGTTCTTTTAAACATTAGGCATATATAATTTTAATGCGAAGTGTTTAAGTCAGACTGGATTATCCGATGCTACACTTTAAAGAGGTACAATAAACTCTACCTTAAGTGGCGGTAATCTCTTTTTTCAAAACAATATATATCCCAAGGTCGGATTTTGAGTTTGATCCAATCCAATAGTTCTACTCATCTCTACATAATAGAGTGTCTAAAATTCCGCGTCTAACTTCTAAACGTGGGATTTGTGCTCAAATTAATGGTACTCTACTTTATAGAGATCAGTAATAAAGATGATTCAATAGAAGGTGAAGTAAAATGAATCTTGTCTTATACTAAAAAGCTTTACTGCGGTTTCTCGCTCCGTTCAGGATCGCTAATCTAACCTTTACTCCGACCGTAGATTGATAACAATGCCAGTTACACACACTTCTTGCTTTTTTCCTTCATGCTTGGAGGAGGACGTAAATCAGTAGAGTTGTTGAAAAATTAATTTTCCTTCTGTTTTCCGTTTCATTGAAATGGGTGCATGGATTACCTGAGCAGTGGGGCGAACTTATCTTTATTAATTATTTTATTCCACGAGTCTTGTGATATGTATGTTAGAGTTGTTGAAAAATTCTGTAATGGAGTTAAAAAACTGTTTTAATCGCCTCGAAAAAGAATATTCCATAAATACATTCTGCCTCTATCTATATCTTAGTGCTAAATGATAAAATAACAATATACTTGGCAATTATGTTGGTCTCATGTCCCTATGGTTTTACATGATTACGTCTTAATTTTTCAAAGAAAGAGGATGCTAAAATGAGTCGTTTGATAGTTCCAATAGTAGTTTTGTCAGTTTCAATTGGAGTTGACCTTTCTTACGGGGTGAGTCCTGCGCTTATCCATATTCTATCGAACGCTATTCCTGGTTCCATAGTTCAAAAGCCAGCAGATAATCCGAAAGATAAAGCTATCAAGATCGTTATACATGACGGGGGAAAGTTTTGTTATGTTCCTGTTTTTAGCGGTGGTGAAAGTTATATTCAGATTGAGCAATGTTGGGAACAGGGGGTTGCTAATGCAAGGTACGATGTGTTTCAAAGAATTTCTTATTACATTCAGGACACGTGGTTGTGTATTACTGCTCCGGAGAAAGTAGTTAAGGGAGAGACAAACCAGGGTTATGTGAACTTAAGACCTTGTACTATCAATGACCCTTTGCAGCGATGGATCATAAAGGAAAATGCCTTTTGGACTGCAGACGGGCGGTATCGCTTGAAAGATGTGAAGTGGTATGCCTATATCTCAAAAAATTCTAAGGATGGTTATAACCATACCTTGGACTCTTCAATGAAAGATTGGGCTCAAACTGTGGCGACTCCCGGCAACATCAGTATTAAGACTTCCATAGCTTGGAATTTGGAAAATAGGCGTTACTTTATTCATTCAAAAGGCTCAAAAAAAAATACTACATCTCTCTACTACAATCCTGAGAACGGACATCTTGCTCAATACAATCCTGTTAGCGGATCGCTCTATTGCATGTATTCTAAGGTAGGTAGTTATAAATGGAATTGGATTCAATGGGTATCATGTAGTGATGCACTTACCAGTAAGGATAACCCCGCTTATTGGAATGTTTATCTTCAAACTGAAGAGGGAGGAATGATCAAAGACTATAAAGGAAATATTCTCAGAGTTACTGAGAAAGGACCAAATTGGGGTGTTGCTTATGCAGTTAAGCCCTCTTTTTTGAAAACAGATACTACCAATAGTCCTACGTCTTTGTTCGTAGTTGATGGAGATTTACTAGATTGGATACGTTACACAACCGGCAATCTTGGAAAGACAGAGCAATATTGTCCAGCGGGTAATAAGGAGAGTCTTGCCTATAAAAGAGTAAAAAGGACCTTACCCCCTGACTTTCAATTAACTGATGATTGGATTCGGAGGCTCTATGAGATATCGAATTCAGCTACGCTTGCGTCTCCGGCTCAGATGCATGGGATGTGCGGCGTTTGCCTACTTCAGAGCTTCCAGATGTTAGCAGAACTTCAGGAGTATCATTCTCAAGGGCCTCTTCAGAGTGGAGGTTACTTCTTCGATACAGCCCATGATAGAGATCCTTTTGTATCGTTTGGGCAACGTTATCCGTTGTTGGACATGTTGCTAACGGACGTGCCCAGAGTATATGGTATAGACGGTCGTACAACCAGACTACTGGGGTTGGCATCCGCTAGGACTATGTTGCCTCAGTACGACTGGATTGTCTCTGATGAATTCCTCACTCGGCCTGAGATAATATCTCACATAAATTCGCTCATCAATTCTCCTCCGGGGAGCATTTGGCTGGGGATGTTGGGGCGACAGCGTTCCGACGGAACTGTAGTGGGACATGCCGTTCCAATTCTTAGAACCTCTCAGGGATTGGTGGTAATTCAAACAACCTCCCTTTCGACGCCATTCGATCTTTACAGGCAAGCTTTAACACCCACCACGGATCCGCTTCAGGTAATTTATAATCTGGAAGCACCGGATAGGACTCTGACAGTACTCATAACTATACAATTAGGGGAAGTTGACCACAATACATTTAACTTTATAATTTCTAATAGGAATTGCACTGGAGAAGGGGACGACAGAAGAGGCACGGGAGGATATCCCACCAGCGCATCGGTGAATCAGTGCTCTGGGGGGGAGGCAGGTGTACGTTACCGTTTTAACTTGGTGAGCGAAGAAGAGCATAAGCAGGAAGAGTTGTAGATAGCGATTTTACAAATACAAATGGATCTGCTTCTTTAAGCTTACGAATAAAAGCCTCTTTCTAACTCTGGGTAGGAAAACGTATGTATCCCCTACTTCGAATCGAATAATATTCTCGTGGATACCCAGAGGCATCGCGGAGATGAATCGGTGATTAGGGAATTTTTCTTTTAGGTCGGAAAGAATCAAAGGGATGTCGTTTTTGACGTGATTGGAAGCGAACAAAAACAACGGGAAAATTAAAATCCGATTTTTTGTTTTTGCGAATTCCAAAAGCGCCGTTTTAAAAACCGGTTCCGCGAGTTCTACGTACCCTATGTTGATTTCGTACTCCGGATGGAGTTTACGGTATCCTTCGACGAACGTCTCGAATTCCGCACTGGAGAAAGTTCTCTACTTCCGTGTCCGACGATGAAAATTCCGAGAACGTTTCTACTTACTTCCTTCTTATCTGCGGACGTAGAAACGGCAGACAACGCAATACTCCCCCTTTCAAAGTGAACCTAAAACCAATCAATCAACGAATAACGCATAGACTGCTCATTGGAATCTAACGCATCTTATATTATTTTTTATTTAAGTTACGTTCGCCTTACTTCCGAGGTTTAAACGTATCTTCAAGATTTTCCCAGGATCGTATTCTGACTTTGAGATCTATCTACTCGGCATGCCTTCCCAGGATTAATCCCAGTGGCTTTCTATGCCTTTCGTCCCTCTTACAGCGGCGGATACCGTGACGGATTCTAACCGTCTTCCCATCGACGCGAAACGTCGATGAATCCCGTGAAAATAGATTATAAATCCAGCAATATTCTTATCGATTCTTTTGAAAAGAATAATTTTTAATTCGAATACGGAATCTTTAGATTTCTATCGAAATGAATGTTCATCGAGGTTTGAAATCGAATTTTTCTTTCGAGTACTTTCGTAAAATTTTTACAATTTGGAATTGAGTGTTTTGAATTTGAGAATTACTTGAGAGGTGTAACTTGTTTTCAAACGGAATCGAAAGGTTTTTTGTTCTCAGAATTCTAACGTGAGTTCGGTGTGATTTATTTTCTGTGGGAATTTGAACTTTGTAAATTTATTTTTAAAATGTGAGAACTACGACAAATCGAGATTTTACGAACAAATTTTCAAAGTAGGAACTCCTACTTTGAGAAAATTCTTTCTCATTTTCAACCGCCGAACTCACCGTTATTCTAAGTAAAACACGCCAACTTTTTCGAGCTGAAACTGGGGTCTATCCGATCTAAGATAGGAAAGTTTCGGAATTAAAGATTGCAGGATTATTAAACTTAAAATCGTTTCGGAGAATCCTGCTTGACCTCAAAAGAAAGAAACTTATACATTTCGCATGTTTTTGTTAGGCCAAGCGCGCCCGATTCTTGTCTGGCCGGAATTTTCTTGGATTCCTGTCATCAATGGAACTGTCTTTGTGGTTCTTTTATTGGTCGCCGGATATTATCTGGAAAGACGTTTTCGCAAATCGATCGAAAATCGCGCCGCGCTCCGAGCTAAGATTCTTAGAAAGCTACCTCTTACATACATAAACGGAAGGGACGTGATTCAGATACATTCCTTTTTGGATCACGCCTCGGTCTCCGTGCTTCAAAAAATTGCGGAGTCACAATCTTGGTTTCAGGAGATTTTTCTTCCGGAACTCGCACTGTATCTTGCTCATCAAGGGGAACTTCCTGCCTGGAGAGACACAATCATATTCAAAAGGTTGCAACATCTCGTCCGTGATCTTGGTCCTCATCCTAGAAAAATCACCCCGGTTGTATTTTTAACCGATGGGGAAGAAGCCTTTCCCGGTTTTTTATATTCTAACCCGCCGGGGCCCGATTCCGTTCAGAAGTCGCTCCACACAAAAGTATTCACAAAAAAACTTTACAATGCGTTTCCGGTTTCGGTGGGAGATAAGATTCACGTTTTGTATTCGGGCGACGATAAGGAATGGATTCGTTTCGACGCGAAGATTTTCAGCTTAAAAGGGAACGACATGAGTATTCAAGTGGAAACTGTTCCCGAAAAAGATCCCGAAAAAACGAAAACTTGGGGTGGAATTCAAATGGGAGGCGCTGGAGGAATTCAGGAAGACGTCGCCCTGCCCGACGAATTTCAAGGAAGTCTTGCGCAGATTTTAAACTACGCCGGAATGAGTACTTCTACCGCGGCTGAGATTCAAAAAAGAGTACGCACATTTAAAGAACATCCTGGTCTGGTTCGTAAAGAGCACAAACCGGAGGAAATCCAGACTTTTATAGAACTCTATTCCGCTTGTTATGCAAAATACAGATCGGATATCGCTCCCATTCCGAAACCGGTTCTACTCTTTTTATATTTTTTTTATATGGACGAGAGCCTTCTTTCTCCGGCGAGAATAGTTCAACTTTACGGAACGCTGGAAAAAATCCGAAATTATACACAGGATTCTTACCCTTCCGATCATAAACTTGCGGTGTATTTTTTACCGGAATGGTTGGGACTCATTCTTTCGGGTCAAAAAACTCCTTCCCGAAATCATCTAGCGCAATCGTACGAACAAGTGCGCGCTTCCATACTCCGCAAAACGGGAACCGACGAATATGCGGGCGACAGCGGGATCGAGGACTTGTTGCATCTCCTCGATTGGGAATTGAGTAATTTATTATTCAACGGACTTATCGGCGTTTCTTCCAATCCGAATCTTGCATATCCGATTCTTTCCGAAGATCAGATGTACGGAGAAACCGACGCGTTTTTGGTTACGCATGAAAAAATAAATGCCGTTGTGGATCACGTTCGTAAAATTGATAAACATCTTTTTTACAGACAGATTTCCTTTGAGCCAGAACAGACTCCCGGCAAACCGGAACTTGCGATGAAAGAAATTTGTCCGGACTGTATCATACTTCCGGTTTTTGGAAATAGAGGGGTTCTTTGGCAGGAAATTACTTCCGGACTTGTATCGAGAGGACGTCTCGTATTTCCTCAGATTTTGAACGAGAACATGACTTTGGCGATTACGAGAACCCTTGGAGAATTCAAGTGGGAGATTGAAAGAACGGTTCGAGGAAGAAAGTGGAAAGATTCCGCCCCGCCTTCGCTTACTTCGGAATATTATCTTTATCTGGAGAATTATCGAAAGTCCCCCGCCCTCACTCCCGACGCGAAAAAAAGCATCGATCAACAACTTGTCAAATACAGAAAGAATTTAAAAGATATGTTCGCTTCGGATTATTCCTATTGGATTCTTTTCGAATCGTCCGGAAAACTCAGGCTCAACCGAGTCGCGAGGGATGTTCTCAATCGGTATGTTCCATTTTCCCCTCAAGTTCGGAACGAATTGCAAAAACATCCGATTCTAAAGGAATCGATGAATTCTTTCGAGTCCAGAAAAAGAAGGCTTGTTTCGGGAATCAAAAAAAGATACAACCCCTACTTTCAGGCCGGAAACGTTCCCGTGGAGGTATTGGAAACGATTCGGTTTTTCGAAGAAATGTGAGAATATTATAATAATCTTTCGAATGCCGATGCCCGTAAGTCTTTCGTCACGAAAAACTTGGCATCGCAGACGGGACAACTGTGGTTCCCGAAATTTTGTATTTTCAAAATATGAAAACAAATCGGACAATTGATGAGCACGGGAGCGTTTTCGGAAAAAGCGGAAGGTTCGATGGAATCGACGGCAATCAAGTGCGATTTTGCAGATTCCCGATCCTTGAATACTGGGATTTCCTTTTCGTTTTCCGCGGAGATTTCGATTCCGGTAGGTACGGAACAAATCGCAAACTTAGATCCGGAAAAACGTTCCGGAAGTCGATTTAATATCGAAACGCCTTCCGGCGTGGCCGATTTGAGCCCGGAAGCGTCTAAAAGGATCTTACGTGGAAATTCGGATAGCTCTTCCAATTTGGAAAGCAAAGCTTCTCCTAATTTAAAATCCAAATCTCCTTGGAGGTTGATGATGATTTCTTTCAAAGTGTCCTGAAATAACGATTTATACTCTTATTGGAAGTGAGGCAAGAAAAGAATTTCTGCAACACATTTTTCGGTTTACCTAAAAATCGAAATAGTCTGTTTCAAAAAGGTTGGACTTTTAGGAACGAACGGATTTTATTTCCTACATGCTCGGTCAGTGGAATCGAAGAATGTGGATCTTTCCTTTAGATCTGCTGTTCATGGGAATTTCCTATTTTTTGGCGCATTGGATTCGCTTTGAGTCTTTTATTTTTCTCGCGTCGCCGGAAAGATTTTTTACTTCTTTGATCATTGTCATTACCGTAAGAGCCGGTGTTTTCATTCTCTCCGATATCTACAGATCGATTTGGGTTTACGCTTCGATTCACGATCTTGTGGAAATTATCAAGGTCACACTACTCTCCTCGCTGATTTCAACCACGGCGCTCTTATTTTACAATCGTTTCGAACAACTTTCCAGAATGGTTCCCGTTTTGGACACGCTTCTTCTGCTCAGTTTTCTTTGTATTCGTAGTTTTTCCTGGAGAGTGTTTCGAGATCAGTACATTCTCAAAAAATCCAAGGAAGAAGGTCTTCCGACTTTGATTTTGGGAGCCGGAAAGATAGGTGCGACTTTGCTTTCGGAAATCCGAAGGCATAACGAACTCAAACTCAACCCGATCGGATTTTTGGATGATAACATACAGAAAATCGGAGCGCATATCCAAGGGGTTCCGATTCTGGCTAAAATCGATCAAGCCGAACAAATGATCAATCGTTTCGGAGTAAAACAAGTCATCATCGCAATCACCAATCCCGACGGAAAACTCATCAGTCGGTTGATTCGTTCTTTTGAGAGTACGGATGTGAAGTTTAAAATTCTTCCTTCTTTGGGTTCTTTGTTTTTTGATTCTCCCAAATTAAATCAGCTCAGAGAGGTGCAGGTGGAAGACCTTTTGGGTCGTCCGGTTGTGGATCTTGAAGTTGAGTCCATTCGTTCTTACTTAAAAGGGAAATCGATTTTGATTACAGGAGCGGGAGGTTCGATCGGAAGCGAACTTTGCCGACAGGTTGCCGTTTTCGAACCTTCTCGAATTCTTCTATTGGATTCTGCGGAAACGCCATTGTACGAAATCGAATACGAACTTGGAAAAAAATTACAAGGGCAAAATATAGAACTCATTCCGATCGTCGCGGATATCAAAAATCTTTCCAGAGTCAGTTCTATTTTTGAAAAACATTCTCCCGAAGTTGTATTTCACTCGGCCGCTTACAAACACGTTCCGATGATGGAAATCAATCCAACCGAAGCGGTAATGAATAATGTGTTGGGTACGAAAAACGTCGCCGATATTTCCAGACTTTCGGGCGTGGAGCGTTTTGTGTTAATCTCCACGGATAAGGCGGTCAATCCTGTGAACATCATGGGCGCTTCCAAACGTGCGGCGGAATTGTATTTGCAACATATCTCCCGAGAAACAAAAACCAAGTTTATTACGGTTCGATTCGGAAACGTTCTCGGCTCCAACGGGTCGGTGATTCCAAGGTTCCGGGAGCAAATCGCAAACGGCGGTCCGGTTACCGTCACGCATCCCGACGTAATCCGTTATTTTATGACAATTCCGGAAGCGACTCAGTTAGTTCTCCAGGCTGGAAGTATGGGAGAATGCGGAGAGATCTTTATCCTTGAGATGGGAGAGCCGGTAAAAATTCTCAACTTAGCGGAAGAGATGATTCGTCTCTGCGGTCTTAGACCTCACGTAGATATACCGATTCAGTTTACCGGACTCAGACCGGGAGAAAAATTATTCGAAGAGCTTCTTTTGGATCTGGAGGGAATTAAAAAAACCCATCATCCTAAGATTAAAATCGCCGCTCCCTTGGAAAATCAGGAAGTGACCACGTTTGTTGCAAGATTTAACGAACTTTTGGCCGCAGGAAGGATTAACAAGGATATCTTTCTCGCTTTTAAGGCTCTGGTTCCGGAATACAAGATTCACGGAGATTATTTGAACGAAGCCGTCACGGGAGTTTCCGATCAAAATTTGAAGAATGGATAATCAATATCTGAAAGAAGAAATCCTGGCCCTCAGAAAATTCAAACGTTCTTTGTTCGATCTTTACTGGGAAGGATTCGGAACCTTCTACCTGCACGCCTTACCCCATCGTCAATTGGTTATCGGCAAACGCGGATTAGTCGGAGATGAAAAGGAAGTCGGAATCATTCTCGTATTCGGACCCAAAGGTGGGGTTCGTAATTTGGACGCGGGAGAAGAATGGATCTACGCCGAACTTCAGTTCGGTTATACTTGGGAAGAGGTTTTTGTTCCTTGGGACTGCATATTCCGTTATTTCGATAGAACTCAGACGACTTTGATGAATATGAAAGTGTTTGCGTCGGAACAAGCACAAGAAGCCTTTCAAGGACTTTCATCCGGAGAAAAAACAACTTCAACGGAAAAAAAAGAAGGTGATGTGAAAGGCGATCAGTCCAACGTGATTCAAGTGAATTTCGGGAGTAAATCGAAACAATGAGCCAAAATAGATTCAAGTGGTTTGTGCCGGGGGATTTGGACGGATTTTTCGGTCTGATGATTGACAATCTGATTCAGATTCTCGTTCTTTCTTTTTTGTTAACTACGCTTTGCGGTGTTCCGAGCGAATTTGTCTATAAGGTAATTCTTCCGGGGACGGCTGTTTCTCTTTTACTTGGAAATCTGTTTTATTCCTGGCAGGCGCATCGTCTCGCCCGGAAAGAAAACAGACCCGACGTCACTGCTCTTCCCTACGGAATCAACACGGTTTCCTTATTCGCGTTTACGTTCTTTATTATACTTCCCGTATATAAGAAAACCGGCGATTACAAAATGGCTTGGCAGGTGGGGCTCGTGGCGAGTTTTCTTTCTGGTTTGATTGAAATGTCCGGTTCCTTTGTGGCGGAAAAGATTCGGAAAGTGACTCCAAGGGCCGCACTTCTTTCTTCGCTTGCTGGG
>NZ_CP040841.1:235000-247500 GCF_006874765.1 Leptospira weilii | reverse complement strand
GTGGTCACAGAAGGAAATCGAATCCTGATTCCCTATTCGCTTTTACCGGATGCGACTTTGATCGAAGTGAAAAAATATTCTTCCTATTCCGAGATAAAAGCGCTCGTATTTCGTCATGATCCGGAATCCAACCTCGCTCTCCTTCGAGTCGAGAAAAAGAATTTCTTCGATGATCTTATCCCGCTTACGTTTTCCCCAGTTGTCGTGTTTCCGAAGCAGGTCAACGTTTACCAACTTGATAACTCGGGTTCGATTCAAACGACAAGCGTGACTTTTTTGAGTATGGATATGGATCAGATGCCTCTTGGTCAGGTAGAACTTCCCGTTGTGGACGTGAGTTCCAGCGAGGGTTTGAACGGCTTCGGAGAAGTTGCGATTGAGAACGGAAAAGTTTCCGGTCTTCTTTATGATTTTACTTCTGGAAAAAATTCAGGTAGAATTATTCCCTCTTTTGTCATTCAAAAATTCATCGAGACTCCGGGAACGGACGTATTCGGTTATAAAGGATTTCGTTTTCGTCCGATTACGGACGACTCTGTAAAAAAATATTACGGTATGGAAAAATCCGATTCTGGAATTTTAGTCGCGGATGTGATTCCAGGTTCTTCGGCGAGCGGAGTTCTGAAGCTCGAGGATATCATTCTTGAATTTGGAGATAAGAATGTGGACTCGAAAGGATATATCGAACACCCTTTGTATGGGAAACAAGTTCTTTCCTTTTTGGCACACTCCGGGGATTCGTTCGGATATTCATTGGGAAAAGAAATTCCTATGCTTGTACTGAGGGATAAAAAAAAGATTCGTTTGAGTATGAGGTTGAAACCGTTCCCTTATTCGGCGGTTCGAATTCCGTTTAAAAATGTTCCCGCCTCCAACGATTTCGCCGTGGAAGGCGGCTTTGTGTTTTTGGAACTTTCCGAACCGCTTCTGGAAGAATGGGGAAAGGATTGGAGATCCAGAGTTGATCGAAAGCTTCTCTATCTTTATGATTATTATAAGTTTCACGAAAAAGAGGGAGATGTCGGAAAAATCGTTCTTCTTTCTCAAGTCCTTCCGGATGAATCCAATAACGGTTTCCACGATCTTAGTTTTAAGATCGTGGAAAAAATCGACGGCCAAAATGTGAAATCGGTCCAGGATTTAAAACGAAAGATCGGACAAGGTAAGTCCGATTATGCTTTGATTTCTTTGGACGATGGAACCGAGATCGCTTTGGATAGAACGAAATTAACGGAGATTAACGAAAGAATTTACAAGAGTTATAAAATCCGTTTTTCAGAGAATGGGAATTAAAAATCCGTCTGAGATTCGAAAAGGTTTCTTGTTCTGAACTTGAAATTAGAATTTAAAATGACGCAAAAAAACTCTTCATTTCCAGATCTCATAGGGAAGCGTCGAAGAGATAAATGTAAGTTTGAGCAAAAAAATGAAAACGATACTTCCGGTAACGATCCAATAAGCGAAGTCTGAGATAGAGTCGTCCTCTAACTTCCAAAAGATCAAAAACGCAGTTGAAACTGTAAACATCCTAGAAACGTTTTCATAGGAAGACCAATACAGTACATAACCTGCGGAAAAAATGGAAAACATCACCAGGAAAAAAGCAAGTCGCTCTGCGATTCCTTTTTTCCAATTTCCGCTACTGAGAATGAACAAACCGACGGCGAATAGAATAAAGATCGGAACTCTGGAAAATTTCTTTGCAAAAAGAATTAGGCCCGTTTCAAAATTGGGAGCTTGCAAAAAAAATACCATAGAAGGATGATTGATCTCTTTCCAATAACCGATAAGGCCGTCTAACGGGGTGAAAAAATCGGTGAATCTTGCCGGAGACCAATTTGGGAATTGAGTTCTTAAAAAAACGGCCCAAAGAAACGGCACAAATAAAGTCGAAACGATGATTACCGCGTCTTTCCATTTTTTTTTCGAGAGAGCCTCAATTCCAAGAGGAAAAAGTAAAAAGAGAGCTTGTTCCTTTGTTAAAATTGAAATTCCCCCGAACAAAGAAAACCAAATCCGTTTTTCTTTTTTGTAAAACCAAAATGTTATCACTAAAAATCCGGTTAGAACCGCATCGCAGACTAAAAGCGAGTAACTTCCTAAAAGAAAGGGCGAAAATAAATAGAGACTTGAATAAATGCGATGTTTTTCACCGCAAAGATCTCTTAATAGGAACCAGGAAATCAAAACTAGGACGAGATTTAAGAAATACATTCCGAATACGGTTCCCCAAGTTCCGAACCAGCCGAAGACGGAAACAAAGAGAGGATAACCGATTCTAGATGCGCGAATGTTTTCTTCGAATCCTTTAGGCCAGTTTAAATTGAATTCGCTTAACATTCTGGAATAATAATAAAAGATTTGTCCGTCGTAGCCGGCTCCTAAATCACCGGGACGGCCTAAAAATACAATCGCACCTTTTGGAGTTTCCGCCGCATTTTGAACGACGAATTGCATTCCGAAGTTGATTTGGGAACTCGGATTCCAATCGTATTTTTTCCAGATTAAAAAGGAAGAAAAAGCGTATAATAAGATGAACAGAGGAATAATTAAGAGAGGATTTACAAATAAGGATCGGATTTTTGAAAAAAACGCATCCAATTTCATTATTCTTTCCGTGTTGAAACGTTTAAAAAATTCAAAATGGCATCGGTATATAAAGCGGAACTGCGTTTTGCTCCGTTGAAAGTCAGATGATGAGGATCTAAAAACAATTTTTTGTCGGGAATCGCGTCCTTGAGATCGTAAAAACCGAGTGTATCGCTTTTGTGAGAGCTCAAAAATTTAAGATAGCCCTGGTACCAGTTTCCATTTTTGTAATATTTACTTTCGATTGGATTTTCGGGGGAATTGATGATGATCAATTTTTGACCGTTCGCTTTAAATTTGGCGATCGTCTTTTCCAAGAATTGCATTTCGGACCAAGTGAAATAAGGGGAATTACCCAAGATTTCTTTGTTCTTCTGAATTTTTTTCAATCGGTTGAGTGCGCCTTCGTTTTCGGGATTATAGTAAAGACGTTTTTCGTAGTCTTTTAGATAATCTTCGTCGGACATGGCTTCGATCCGATCATCGTCCAAGCCGTGAATTCTTTCGTAGGAAATTCCAGTTCGAATCTCGTTGCGGCAAAAATTCTGCGTTAGACGAATTCCGTATGTTGCGGCAATTCCGAAAATTCTCGCGTCCACTTCGTCCGAACTCGTAGTCGGAGAAACGGTGAAACGAAACTTCGCCTTTTGAGGAACGTTACTGGATCGATCTTTCTGAGTTTCCAAAACGAGAGAATGCCAACCCGATTTCGTATAGGTTTTGCCAAAGGAAATGAATTTGAGCGGAAGTCCGCTCTCGGTAAATTCTTCGATTGCAACATTGATTCCGGGTTTTTGTACGAAAATCTCTTCCGACAATTTCCCGTTTTTAAGTTCGCATTCGATCGTGAATCGAGGCGGAGTCCAACCTCTTAGAAAGATTCCCTCTTCCGGCATCGCGCCCGTGTAGTAGTGATAGGAACGCATCGTTCTCGTATGATGTTCCATGTATTCTATCCAAGGATCGTATACGAAACTTCTAAAGCGGTTGAGTAAGATCAACGCTTTGGTCAATTGGGCGAAGAATTCCCCTTTCGTATAGTCTTTCCAGTGGTCCGCAAGGAACTCTCCCGGAAAAATAAAGCGATTTTGATGACGGATTTTGTAGTCTTTTAATCTCGCTTGTTCGTCGAAACTAATTTCAGAATATTCTTTTTTTTGAATATAATCTAATTGTAAATCTGCTGGATTTAAAACGTAGACCACGAGTTCTGGCTTTTTATTTAAAATATCGTCAGAATAGTAATAAAGATCTGTGGGAGATAGGGCGGGATGAGAGTAAAATTCTGCTCTGAATTTTTCCCCGTCTTTTATGTTGGACGTTCGTACTTCATCCGTAATCTGTTTCGGATATGCGGAATAGAGAGCGACGCTACTCCCTGCGATGAGAATCCCCTTTTCGTCTTTTTCAAAACGAATGTTTCTTTGTTTATGAAGAAAGTTATACCAAGGAGAAGTGTCCCATTCTAACTCGTTTGGAAATTCGAAAAGAGCGATTGGAAACAGAACTCGATCTAAAAATAGGAATCCAAGTAATAGAAGCAGAGAGATCCAGATCGTTTTGATTTTTACTCGAGTTTCGGGATTCATTTTACCTTGGAATTGTAACAGGTTCCGTAAGAGTATGATCTCATGGGTATCCACACTAAAACCGTTCGGACTTTTGTCCAGAGGAAACGGGCGAATTTCAAAGTCCCGCTCTTGATCATGTTTTTTCAACGAATGTAAGCGTGATGAGGACGGCTATTTTTTAATTTTATTGAAACAAGCGGGCACCATTAGCCTAACCCTACGGATTCCCAATTTTTACGTTTTTGTTACCGTCGTTTTCCCCACAATAAGTCTATTAAAATTCTATCTTTCTCATTTGTATGAACTCCTACGGTTTTTCCCAGGAATCTCTTTCAAGATTTTCGTTTTCCCGGGTCTTCTTCGCAAAGTATCCGTGGTTAACAATTCTTCGTTTGTAAGAGTTCCCACAAATTCTTCGAAAACTCTCTCTCGGGTTCATTCTTTGAAAAGCTTGAACTTTCTCGATAAAATCGGTAATTTGTGTAAAATAAGTTTGATTCTCAGTATCAGATTAAAAGAATTGTCACAGTATTGTCAGGAGGTACAGGATGAGTTTAGCAACCATCTTACGAGAAGGAACATCCGAAGAACACAAAGCTGCAGAAGGCTCCGCTTTCATTCGTTGTTTTATGAAAGGAATTTTAGAAAAAGGAACTTATGCAAAACATTTGGAAGCGTTTTACTTTGTTTACGAATCTATGGAAGAAGAATTGGAACGTCATACGGGAAATGCGGTACTAAAATCGATTCATTTTCCCGAGCTTTATCGAAAAGATTCGCTTTTAAAAGATCTTCAATTCTTTTATGGAACCTGGAAACCAACGGATCGTCAGCCTAGCGCGGCGGCTCAAGTTTATGTAAAAAGAATCCGGGACATTTCAGAAACTCGGCCGGAATTGTTGGCTGCACATTCCTATGTCCGTTATCTGGGAGATCTTTCCGGCGGGCAGATCTTGAAAAAAGTTGCGGCCAGAGCTTTGAATCTTCCGGAAGGACAAGGGACTTCTTTTTACGAATTTCCCGCCATTCAAGATATCAACGGATTCAAACAAAATTATCGGGCCGCATTGGATTCTCTGCCCGTAAACGATTCTGAAAAGCAAGCGATTCTATCCGAATCCAAACAGGTATTTCTTTTAAATCAGGGAATTTTTTCCGAACTGGAACAGGACTTGATTTCTGCAATCGGTAAGGAAGTTTACGATACCGTTCTGGGAAAAGGCTGATTTGAAAAAATCCGCATACTTTTTACCAGTGGCCGTTTTTTTGGCGATGCTTCCGGTCACGATGATCGTGCCCGTATTTAAGGAAATTGTAAAGGATAGATTCCAATCGGGGAATGGGGAAGTCGCCTGGTTTTTGAGTATAGCGATGCTCGGATCTTTTGTTTTTTCACCGATCGCCGGTTTTCTTTCGGATTATTTCGAAACTCGTAAAAAACTCATCGTTCTTTTTTGCGGGTTTGATGCATTGCTTTTAAATCTTCTTCCTTATGCGGAAAATCTCTCCACACTTTTGTTTTTTCGCTTTTTGGAAGGAGGAGCGCACGTATTCGTGATCGGATTACTTCTCGCTTCCGTTGCTGACTTTGAGCATGGGGAAACTAAACTCGAATTCGGCAACGGAAGTCTGATGGGTTTATCCGGAATGTTACTTTCTTTGGGAGGAGCCGTGGGACTTTCTTTCGGCTTTTTAGGGAAACAGGATCCAACCCTACCGTTTCGAATTGGTTCTGGAATTTTATTATTTCTTGGTTGGATCGTATATCGGTTTGTTCCCGAAGAAAAGTTGAGATACTCCAAAAAACATTCTTGGAAAGAATCCGGAGTTCTCTTTTTAACTCATCCTCTTCTCTTGTTTCCTCTCGCATTCCAGTTCTTGGATCGTTTCACTTCCGGATATTTTATGAGTTCTCTGAATCTGCGTCTTCGGGAAAAGTTTTTCCTTAATCCTTCCGAGACCGGAAAAATGTTATCCTTAGTTTTTTTACCGATGGCTCTTTTATCTTATCCTGCGATTCGTCTTTCCAAAAGAACCGGAAAGTATTTTCCGGTTGCAATCGGATCGTTAATCTACGGGGTTTCTTTGGCCCTTTCCGGAATGTTCCAGTCGGTTATATGGATCGGTGTTTCGCTTTTATTCTGCGGATTGGGTGCGGGATTGATGTTTGCCACTTCTTTACGACTTGCCTCTTCCCTTTGTAAGCGCGAAAATAACGGGCTTGTGATGTCCGGTCTGATGGGATTCGGCTCCCTTGGGTTTTTTCTGGGGCCGATCTCTTCGGTGGGGTTGGATCGGATCTCTACTGTTTGGGCTCCTTTTTTAGGATCTTCTCTCACCGCATTTATATTCGGGTTCGCGCAGATTCTGATTGTTTTGACAAGTATTCCGTTTTACAAGATCCTCAATAAGAAAGAACTTTAGAATATTCTAAAAATATTTTATATTTGGGCTACTCATCTCACATAATAGAATGTCTAAAATTCTGCGTCTAAACGCGGGATTTCTGTTCAAATTAACGGTACTCTATTTTATAGGATCAGTAATGTGATGACATTTTTATCCGATTTGTGTCGCGTTTCTACACTTTGACAAACCTCACGCGCCGCGCGATTACTACCTTGAAAATTATTTCCGAAATAACATTACAAGTAGTTTTGTTTTGGAGGTTCAACGAAATCTAAAACTGAGCGGAAAATCCACCGTAATAAAACCGAGGTCGAGTCGGATTGTAGGCAAGTTCGTATTGATTGAGCACGTTATCCACTCCCAAAAAAAGAGAAAAGTGTTTATTGAAGAATTTCTGTTCGATTCTTACATTCAGAATCGTAAACGGTTTTCCGTAAATCACGGGAGGATTTTCGTTCAATTTAACTTCGGTGGGAATATAGTCTTGTCCCCCCAGATTGTTCGTGGCACTATAGAACGGCCTTTTATCCAGATGTTTTCCTCTCAGATTGAATTGAAACCCTCCGGGGGAGTTGTAGATGAAGTTTGCAGACGCCTGATGAAGCGCCCTTCCTTCTAAAGGTCTGTCCGTATTTAGATCTCTTGTATCGGTATGATTATAACCCAATTCGAGCGTGAAGTATTTTAAGAATTTATACTGAACTCCGAATTCCCCTCCCCTCGTATATGCCTTGGCGATGTTCTGTAATTGAAATTCGGCAAATTCCTTCCCTTTGTTCGAATCGAATTTGTACTGGATTAAATTGATAATATCGTTGCGGTATAAACTCAGGGAAAATGTCAAAAAACGAAAAGGACTGTATTCCAAGTCCGAGTTGATCGTGATCGATCGTTCTGGTTTTAAATTCGGGTTTCCTTCCACTACATAACCTACGGCGGGATTTTCAAAACGAAGATATAATTCCTGAAAGCTGGGCGGACGAAAACCCCTTCCGTAACTCGTCCTCCAAACTAGGTTTTGAAAAATATCATAGCGGGCCGCAAGCTTGGGAGTCGTTTGATTGCCGAATTGAGAATCGTCGTCGTATCTTACTCCCGGAATCACTCGAATGCGAGGAGAAGTGGAGACGGTCCACTCGTCTTGAAAGAATACGGCCTTTCTAGTTCTATATACGTATCGACTTTGTAACCGATCCGATTCTAATTCGTTTGCGAAGGATTCGGCACCTATCGTGATAAAATGTTTTTCGGAAGCTTCCATGTCCAATTGAACGGTTCCTTGGGAAGTGAGTTCTGCGTTCAATTGTTTCACGTCTAATTCGTCCGACCCTCTTTGGTTGTTGTAGTATTTGTTTTCCCATTTGGAAATGTTTCCTCGAAAGGAGATCAAATTTCTTTTTCCAAATCCGTATTCCAAAGAACCCGTGGCTAAAAAATCGTGTGTTTTATTATTCCGATCAAAAGTTGCTTTGGATTGAGTTACGTCCACACCGTTTTGATCCCTGTGTTGGTAAAGAATTCTCGTTTTACCTTTGAAGTTTCCGTCCGGGTTGAAGGTGAGATTCATCCCCGTGTTTAAATCTTGATAAGCGTTTCCGGTCGTAGCCTGAGAATTCGAAACTAGTCTGTAACCCGGATTTTTATTGTAACCTGCGGAAACCGCACCGCTGACGAATTCGCTTCTAAAACCCATGTTGGCGCTAGTATTGAATTCCCCTTCGGTGTTGAAATTTTTTCGACTTCCGTTTCCGTAAGTGGTGCGCATTTCGTAGCTTAGTTTTTTATCCGCCTCTCTTGTGATGAGGTTGATAACTCCTCCGATTGCGTCTGCTCCGTATAACGCTGATGAGGCGCCTTTTACGATTTCGATTCTCTCTAAGTTCTGGACTTTGAATCTGCTGAGGTCCACGGCATTGTTTAAACGTCCTGCAATCCTTTCTCCGTCGATTAGAATCAGAACGTATTGCGAATCGAGGCCGAGCATTCGAACTCTTGAACCTCCAAAAAATGGAACCACATCGATTCCCAATTGGGTTTCTAAAACTTCGGCTGCGTTTCTTGCACCGCTGGCTTCTATTTTTTTACGGGAGATTACTTCGGTCGCAACCGTGGAGTCTTTGAGTCTTCGTTCGCCTCTGGAGCCTGTGACTACGATTTGGGATTCTTCTGGAATGTTTTGCCCGTTTTCTTTTCGAAGTGATTCTGCAGCTGTGTTGTCGTTTTTCGTAGTAATCCTGTTAGGCGATTCTTCTTCGATGACTTTGTTTCTAACTTTTGTGCTTTCATCTTGAGCTTGGACCGAAATGCAAAAGAGAATCGGCAATAGGATCTGAATCGATTTGAATTGAAAGAGCCGACGGATCGAAAAGAACATACGGTTAGTAGGGAATTTGTTTCCATCTTACGGTGGGATGCGCCGAGGTTCCCTCGGAATTATAATAACCGGTAATTTGAAAGAGGTAGTATTCGTTTCCAGTACTGGAACGGATTATAAAAACATTATAATTAGGCTGCAAAAAAGCGAAAGTGTAATTAAACCATTTGTTGAGAACGTTGTTTCCCACGTAGTTGGTTTGAACTCCGCCAGCCGCGATTTCAGATACGTTTGTGTCGGGGGAAAAAGAAGCGTTTGTACAACCCAAGGCCGTAGAATTACTCGAAGCCGCGGCGTTAAAATCGGTGAGAGCAGGATTGGTTAAACAGGCTCCTCCTTGTCCCTTCGAATAGGTCAAGCCTCCGTTTGTCTGAAGCTTGAATCTTTGAAAACCCACGTCCCAGCCTTCGGATGTATCCGGAACAAAAGCCTGAGCTTTGTCTGCAAAGTTGTATTTGATCCATACGTCATACGAAACCGATCTGACTTTCGTGGTAAACGAACCGTCTTCGTTCGCTTCTGTGGAAAGAATTTTAGAACGATTCGCTTCTTCGATTTGTTTTTGTAAGGCGAGAATCGATTGTTTGAACGCAAGTTCTTCGTTATCGACCGCGGAATGTTGTCTCGCGCAGGAAACAAGGAGCAAGGCTCCGAGTCCAGAGAGAAATAGCGGTTTGAAGTTCAGAAATGCGTTCATTTGAATCGATATCTTATTGTAGTTGAAACGTAGTCACAGGAGGCTCGGAGGTTCTACTCGCAAGATAGAAAACAAAATAGTAATCTTTACCTTTTGTAGCATTCAGAGTATACGTGTAAGGACCGTCGCCTGCGGCGGAACCGTATTGGCCTTCGCTAGTTGTCGTGTAAGTTGATCTTGTCGTATCTTGAGCGACATCGGAAAGCCCACAAGAAGAGGCATTGTAGACCAAAGGAGCGTTTTCATTGTTGGAACTTCCTTCGTCAAAATCCGCAACGTTACGTCCGGTAAAAACAATTTTAGTTCCATTAGCTGCATCTGTAACTTTAACGGCTGCGATGGAATGATTTACGAATGGAACCTTGCCATAAATAAGTGTTTGAACGGAAGTGGTTGCGGTCATTGCAGGCAGGGAAGCGACCTTGCCTTTGACGGTTGCGGAACAGTTATAACTGGGGGTTAGGCTGACTAAAGCCAAAAGAAGCATCGAAGCAGCAGCGTCGCCGTCTTTCTTGTCATCGTTCTTATCGTTTTTGCAGCTTAAGAGTAGCCCAAGGATGAGGCTAAAAGTAACTGCTATTTTCGCATATTTTTGAATATTTCTCATAATGTACTCCTTAAGTAATTGAGCCTATCTTGAAATTGTGAATATGAGAGTCAAACTCAAAATCGTGCGTGAGGAGAAGGAATTTTCTGTTCTTGTGAGTTTATTTTACTGATCCCTATAAAATAGAGTACCGTTAATTTGAGCACAAATCCCACGTTTAGACGCAGAATTTTAGACACTTTATTATGTAGAGATGAGTAACACTTAAAAAACCTATCTCGGATGTTACCTTTAAAATCTTAAATTCTAACCCGTGAGCTTTGAACGCTTAAAGTGTGGGAACTCTTACGCCAAAAATATATACTTCTCTTGAGCTTTTTATTTTAAAAATTGGCTTCTTTTTCTTAAATCCTAATTCTCAATCGTACCAAATTATGATTCGGATCTGTTTTTTTTCTTTATCCAAGATTTTGATTACCGGTTTCTGCTTTTGGACTTTTTCATGTGTTCTTTTAGAAAAAGAACCTGTTTCCGGTGGAGTTCCCGTCTTTTCTAAAGAAGGTAAAGTTCTTAGATATTATCCGTATCAGATTCGTTGGATCGGATTTGATGAGAGTGAATTTCCGGATATAATCCGGTTGGTCGATTTTAGAAATCTCGCTTCTCTGGAAATTTCCCATCCGGAGTTTCAGAATTTAGAAGAACTCAGTTCTTTAAAGACAATCAGTTTTCTAAATGTAAGCGGGACCAAAGTAAAGGATCTTTCCGTTTTATCCAAATTGCCCGTTCTACACAGTTTGTATCTAAATGAAACATCCGTGGATGAACAAGATCTGAAACGATATCCCGGAGTCGGTAAGTTGACTAAATTAGGTTTGTATAAAACCAAAATTCGCGATCTTTCTTTTATTGGCTCGGAGTGCAAACTACAACAACTCGATATTCGAAACACGGAAGTCTCCTCTCTGGAACCGATTGCAAATTGTAGGAACCTTTTGGAACTCCGAATCGGACATACTCATGTCAAAGAGATTCGTTCTATCTACGAAATGAGGAATTTACGTTATTTAGAATGGTCGGGCTTGGATCTTTCCCGAAAAGAATTAGATCTAGTTCGAGAGCGACTCCCCTACCTCAAGTTGGTTCCTATACACGCAGATTGATTATAATATTCATTTTTTTTAATATGTAAGCGGTCCGGCTTCTGAGCGATTGTCGTAGAGGAGAATATCTTCTTTTTCTATGGGAACTCCTTCCGCTGTGACTTGTCCCGTGGTTTCTATGATCTTCAAAGCACGAACCGGATATTTTTGCCCGTTTTCTTTTTCCAATACGATGGTCGCGTTTTTTCTCACCCTGGAAAGCCTAAGCCCCCAGACTTCTAAAATTTTTCCTTCATTTTCCAAAACGAGTGCGCTGATTTTGTTTGCATCGGAGGATGCCGATTTTCTATAAACTCCGCTTGGATTTCCGGGTATAAAATCGGGTTCGATAGAAATCGAATTGGATTGGATTGATTCGATTTGAAAGGAAAGATGATCACAATCGTATGCGCGAACTAAGGCCCATCGGTTTCCGGATTCTCTGTTCGTAAAAACTCGGCAGGATTCCGGAATCAATTGTGCCCCTCTGTTTGTTGTTTTTACGATTCCTTCAATTCTGGTTTCTTCTCGATTTTTGCTGAGAGTTACGCTCAACTGAGCAAATATGAATTTGCTCTGCTTTCGGGTCATATCCAGGAATAACTGCCTCACAAAATAACCTTCTTCCAGTTTTTGAATTTTGGAATAATATTCTCCGGATAACAGGGGTAAGACGGGTTTGTGAGGAGGAACACCTTCCGTTTTTGAGTTGTCCAAAGAACAGAATCGGGTTGTGAAGATACAAATTGTGAAAAATACAAAAAATCGTCCCTTTTTACGATTGAACATTGGATTTAGCGTTGATGATTCCTGAATATACGGTATGCAAAAAGTTTAAGAGTTGGGAAAAAATCTTCAATCAAGTTTTCTGGTGTTCTTTCTCGTTTCTAAAAAAGTGGAAAAGGCATATTTGTATGTACATAAAGTTTAATTTCGAATACGGATCGTTAAGTGAACTGGAAACTACTCAAAAAAATACTTTATCTTTGCTTAAAATGCTGATCCCGAATCAAATTATTCTAAGATATTTTTGAGATAACTTCTATCGTTCGAAAACAAATCTAACCTTTCGATTTGAAATTCTAAAATTTCAAGCTGGGCAAAAAGTGTTTGAGACGAGAAGTAAGGAAGAACTCACTCCATTCCCATCATTTCGCGAAATTCTCCCATT
>NZ_CP040841.1:130000-230000 GCF_006874765.1 Leptospira weilii | reverse complement strand
GCAATTGAGAGACCGAAAAACTTGGATTCTTGTAGGAACCGTTTTGTTTTTCTTACTCCTCTTTATAAACGGAATCTCAAAATCCGGAAACCGCTCCGACTTCAGAGATTATTATAATGCTTCGGTTCGATTCACCCAAGGAAACAATTTATATAACTTGGATCAGATTGATGAAATTCTTGCGAAACTTCAATCAGGAGAAATTAAAATCGAAGAAGCTTTTAGTCCGAAGGTATTTTTACAACTTAAAAGTATGATGGAAGGGCTTGGCTCTTATATTTATCCTCCCACGTTTGCCTTTTTACTGATCCCGATTTCTTTTTTTCCGTATGAGGTCGCGTCCGCGATTTTTCTTACGTTGAATTTTTTGGCATTTCTCGGTTCTTTGTATATTATTTCTCTCCGTTTTCATAGAAAAGGACATCTTGTTTTTTGCGTTGTTCTTTGTATCCTCAATCTGCGATTTTTGGAAAATCATCAGAACAACAATCAAGTCGGTTTTATTCTGATCTTCTTGATCTTAGCTTCCGTTCATATGAATAAGGATTGGTTATCCGGTTTTTTACTCTCGCTGGCGCTTGTGATTAAGTTGACTCCGGGAGCCTTTGTTCTTTTCTTTCTGATGCAAAAACGTTATCGGGCAATTTTTTATACGTTTGTATTTACGTTATTTTGGATTTTTCTTCCCTGTTTGTACGCTCCTTCGTTTACGATTGAAATGACTTTAACTTGGAAACAGTTGATTCTTGACAACTATCTAAGATCTCCTCTATTTCGAGCTTGGAAAAACAATCAAAGTTTAAACGCAACTCTTGCGAAATACTTTCTCAGCTATGCGGATATTCTGAATCAATCCAGGCTCGGGTATCCTCTCCTAGAACTGAGCGAATTGGTCGTTAAAGGAATGTATTCCGTTTTTTCCCTGATACTTGCGATTCCGTTTTTTTGGAAAGTATTTGCAAGGCGAAACGCGGAATCTGCCTTGGGTTGTCTGTTCGTTTTTTCAATCGTCTTCAGTGGAATTTCCTGGGTGCACGCCTTCGTTTTTCTTTTATATCCTTCCGCGATCTTATTGGATCGGGCTTGGTCTTTTGCGGAGTGTTCGATTTTACCCTTTTGGAAGGCGAATACGGACTCTTTTTCGAAAAAGAGTCTATATTCTATAAAAAGAATATTTAGAAATGATAAAGTGTCTTTTTGTTTCATGGCGGGCTCTGTTTTGATTTTTCTTTGCAACCGTTCGATTATCGGAAGCGTAATCGAGGAGAAATTGATGATGGCCTCTTATCTTTTATACTTCGCCATTTTTCAATACGTCTTGCTTTTGTTCGCTTTGAAGTATGAACCTGCGACTCGGAATAAACATGAATACGACTGGAACTGATGCCGATCCGAACCAACGAACTTAAATATAAACCTAGAGTGGGTGTGGATGTTCGCCCTCTTGCTTATGGGATTACCGGGAACTCCAGATATCTCGCGGAAGTTTTAAGAAGATTGATTACCAATGAATCTCCTTTGGAGTATTATCTTTATTCGAACAAACCGATTCATACAGTATTTTATGATATTCTTTCAAACGTAAATTCCCGTTTTTTTATGACCGGTAAACTTCCCGGATTTGCCTGGTTGAATTGGACGATCCCTAAACGGATCAGAAAGGATAGGCTGGATCTTTTTTGGGGAACTCTTCAGCTGCTTCCTCTGTCTTGTGGAAACGTTTTAACCGCCGTAAACTATCACGATCTCAACTTTCGCTCTGCGCCCCAAACGATGACGGCCGCAAATCTTTGGCAGCATAAGATTCTTTCGCCGAAGACGTTAAACAGGGCCGATCTTGTGTTCTGTCTTTCCGAAAACACTCGTCAAGACATCCTAAAATTCAGGGCGGATCTAAGCCCAAAACTGAAAGTTGTATATCCCGGAGTGGAGTCGTTTCCTTCCGTACGTGAGCCTCTGCGTCAACTTTTTGGAAATTTTTTATTTACCATTGGAACTTTGGAACCTAGAAAAAATTTGAGAACTCTGATCGATGCGTATCGAAAACTCAAAAAACAGAATTCTTCCTATCCTTTCTCTCTTGTGATCGCCGGTCGTTTGGGTTGGAAGTCGGAGGATTTAACCCAACTTTTAAAGGAAGGAAGTCTGGAATCGGAAGGAATCGTTTTTATGGAAAATCCTACGGATGAGGTTCTTGCTTGGCTTTATCGAAAATGTTCCGCTTTTTTATTCCCCTCGATTCATGAGGGTTTCGGTCTTCCTTTGTTGGAGGCGCTTCGAGAAGGAAAGGTTTGCGTCGCTTCCGATATTCCGGTATTTCATGAAATTTTGGAGCGAAAGGTGGACTTATTCGCGGAACCTTCGGATGTAGATGCCTGGGTTTCTTCCCTGTCGGAGTTACAACATAAAAAATTGCAAAGACCTTCCGTTTGGGATGCGTCTCAGTGGACCTGGGATCTGACCGCGAAAAAAATCGAAGAAGGTTTGATCGACCTCTGGAAACATAGAAAGGAATTGTACCACTAAGAATATGAAACAGAATGAAAAAAAAATTTATTCGGGGTGGGAGCTTTTAAACGCAAGCGAAGTTTCTTCTGGAACCCCGATTCGTCTGAGAATCAATCCCATTCCTCCGATTTTTGGAACTTTAGTCGTCTTTACGGTGTTATACGGTTGTTACTTAGGAGGGGAAGTCTCCGCTTTTTATCTTCAAAAGTTTACGGACTTTCTTCTCATTCCCAAAGTGCTGAATCTTCCGATTTTACAGGACCGTAAACTTTATTTGACGGTCGGGTATCTTGCTTTCGGTTATATCGGTTTTGCTTTTTTTTTGGATTGGGTTCGTTTTATCGAAAGGACTTGTTTGACAGCGGTTTTTCTCAAAGGGGATATTCTTTCCTTGGAAACGAGAGGCCTTTTCGGAAAGAACGTATTTCGGTGGAATTGCAAACAAAGCGGAATTCAAATCGTACACAAGACCGGTTTGTTCAGAAAGTTTTTCGGTTTGGAAAGAATCGTGATCGTTGCTGCCGATCTAAGATCCGAAGGAAATAACTCCGAATTCGGTTTACATTCTCCGTTTTTCTTTCGGGCTCAAAATCGAAACTTGATTCGAGGTTTATTTAAGAATTAGAATTTTAGAATATGTTTTTTCTAAAATTATGGCTTTCTTAGCGAAAATCCAGTTTCGAGGATGGATGCTTTAATAAAAGTTCCGTTTTTAAACGGAGTGATTTGAAAATAAAACGACCTTTTTTAAATTTGGTCGTTTAACTAACAAGGGTTTGTTTCGAAAAGTTTTCAACCCTTTCGTTTCGATGGACAATTGTGTAAAAGACGGATTGAATTACAGATGATTTTCAGAAACGCTCTTCAAAATAAAATTTTTTTCGGATTTCTGGTTCTATTTGTCTTTTCAATTTTTCTTTTCGATCTTCGGTTTCTTTCCAGGCACTACGACTGGGACGCGATTGTCTACGCATACAATATCAATTCCGATCTTACTTGGAGAATTTTCTATAATCCTCACCATCTCGGTTTTGAAAGTACCGGTTATCTCTATCTCAAATTTTGGCGGGAATGGTTCGGAAAGGAATCGGTGATGTTCGGACTTCGTCTTCGTATTTTGGGATCGGCTCTTTTTTTTCTATTTTGTTTTATCTGGATGTATCGAAAAATTTATTCGGACACGTTAGGCGCCATTTTATTGGGTCTGGCTGTCCATTTCTCTCAAGGATTTTGGTTTTACGCGCAACACAACGATACGCCTCTCATTCATTCCTGTCTGATCGCGGTTTTATATCTGTTCTGCGTTTATTTTGCTAAAAACGGGCATTCGCCGATTTCTATCTTTACACTTTTTGTGCTTCAACTCTTCGGAGTGTATTTTCATCAATCGGATATTTTATTTTTACCCTTGGTGCCGATTTCAATTCTATTTTCCGGAACTTGGAAAGGGAAAGAGTTCGGTTTTGCTTGGAAATTACGATGTGCGTTCGTGTATTGTTTTCTTCTCGTGGGGGCTCTTACTTTATCCTATCTTTACGTGGGTTTCATTTTGTTGAATCGAAATCTTTCTTCTCCTTTGGACAGCGAAAGGAATTTTGCGAACTGGCTTTTTTTGTACGCGACTAAGGATAAATGGGGAAATTCTCCCGAAGCGAAAAATTACGTGATGAATTTTTATCGTGGGATCGGAGACGCGTTTCTCAATTTCGAAGGAGTGAAGAACGGTTTGAGAATTCGTCCCCATTCTTGGGACAATAGGGAATCTTTGCCTTACAATCTCAATCTCGCGTTTTGGATTTTTATCTTTTCTTTTTTTCTTTTAAATCTTAGGAAAGTATGGAGACGTTTCCGAATCGAAACGGTTTTACTTGCATTCTGGCTCGTTCCTTCAATTCTCTTCTACACTTGGTGGGAAGGTTATTTTTTCGAATTTTGGGTTGGGACATCGATTGGAATGATTCTACTCGCAGGTTTGACTTTGAAGTCTTTAGAGTTTCGAACATTCGCGTTCGGAAGTAGGGCTTTTTATCATTCGTTTTTTTTTGTTTGGTGTCTTCTTTTATTTTTAGTCAATTTTTCGTTTTCCACCCTTCCCCGTTCCTCTAAAAAAACGGTGAGTTATATCGAGGGGATCGAATTCAAACTGGAATCTATTCTTCCCGAAAAGGTTTATCTTTCCGAGTCGGAAAAAACGGGTGTTTTTGCCGTGGATTCCGGATTGCCAAATCCGTAAATTGAAGTTGTAAGGATATTCTGCCTTGAAAAACTGCTCTTCAGATCTTTAAGATCCGATTTAGACGAAACATGCTTTTTAACTCGCTTCACTTTCTGTTTTTCTTTCCCGTTGTACTCGTCATCAATCATTTGCTCAAGGGGAAGATCCAAAGAATTTTTCTTCTCGGAGCCAGCTTTTATTTTTATATGTCCTGGAGAAAAGAATTCATCATTCTTTTGCTCTATTCGATCGTTATCGATTATTTTGTTTCTCTCAAAATCCAAACCGCGGCTTCCGGTTCAAAAAAAAGAAAAATTTGGCTTTTGTTGTCCCTCGTTACAAATCTGGGATTACTCGCTTACTTTAAGTATACGAACTTTCTTTTAGGGGTTGTGAACGATCTTACTCCCGTCGCCGGATTTAAGTTTGCGTATTACGATATCGTTCTTCCCGTGGGGATTTCTTTTTATACGTTTCAATCTTTAAGTTATACGATCGATGTGTATCGAGGACAAATAGAAGCGAAAAAATCCTTTTTAGATTTCGCTCTTTATGTTTCCTTCTTTCCTCAGTTGGTTGCGGGGCCGATTGTTCGCGCGCAGACGTTCTTTCGGGATTTGGAATTTCCTCTTCCGGTTCAAAAGGAAGACATACAAATTGCGTTTTGTCAGATCCTTATCGGGTTCACACGTAAGATTGTTTTTGCGGACAATCTCGCAAAGGTCGTGGATTCCACATTTGCAAATTATGCGACTCTCAATCCGATTGAAATTTGGACCGGAGCGCTCGCATTCGGTTGGCAGATTTACTTCGACTTTGCGGGTTATACGGACATTGCAATCGGTGTGGCGCGTCTTTTCGGATATAAGTTCGATCCGAACTTTAATTTTCCCATGGTCGCGAGAAACATCACGGATCACTGGTCTCGTTGGCACATTTCTTTTTCCACTTGGATTCGGGATTATATCTTCATTCCGCTTGGGGGATCGAGAGGAACGGCCCTTCTAACTTACAGAAACATTTTCATCACTTGGTTTTTTGCCGGAGTCTGGCACGGGGCGGCGTATCATTTTATCAGTTGGGGAGTCTGGCAAGGGGTTATGATTTTTGCACATAGGGAATATGCCAAAACAAAGATCGCCACCTTACTGAACGAAAAGGGAGGATTTGTCTACGATATCTGCGCTAGAATTTTTACGATGTTTTGCCTAACGTTTGGGTTTGTCATGTTTCGCGCTGAAACAATGGAAAAAGCCGTTTCCATGATGAAATCTCTTCTTTTTTTCGGTTCGGAAGGGTTTGTGGGGGTTAAGCAGTATTCGAACTATACCTACGGAATTCTTTTGTTCTTTTGTTTTGTGGCCTCCTATATATTCGCAAAAAATAATATAGAAAAAATCGTTTTAAGTCGATGGAAGTTCGTTCTATTCTTCCTCGCAAACGTCTTTATGCTTTTGGTTTTCGGTATTACGGAAAGCCAGAGTTTCCTCTACTTCGCGTTTTAGGAAAAGATCCGTTATGAAAGAATACCTTGCATTTTTCAAAGACCCCAAATTTTGGATTCCGGTCTTAATTCTGATTTTTTTAGAAACTGGGATGCAGTTCGGTTGTTACCGACCTTTTTTAAAAAAGAATTCCTATGCGGCTAACGTCTTGAGAATTACGAATCACGTTCTTGATAAACGAAAAGAATTGGATCCGGATGTTTTGGTTGTCGGAACATCAGTAGCTTATCAGGGTTTGTCCATTCCGATGCTAAACAGGGAACTTGCCCCCTTAGGTAAAAAGATTCAATCGATTGCGATTCCAGGGACGGAGTTGATCGTCCAGGACTTAGCGGTTTTGAAAACTCTTCCTCATTTCAAAAACGTAAGGACCGTAATCCACGTATTCGAGATTACGACTCCTTGGGTTGGCCAAAAGTTTTTGAACTTGCATACGCTTGCGATGATTTCCGAATTTGATCGTTCGAAAGTATATCCTAGAATTTACGATTTCGGTTACGACGTAAACACGGACGATCTTATCTACATCACTTTGAAGTCGATCGCGTATAGAAGGGATATTCAGGACCTGATTTTAAGTCCTTCCAAAAGAATCAAAGATATAGGGAAACGTTTTAAAAAAGAGAATCATCATCCTTGGGACTACGAAAATTCTTATCGAGAAAAGATCAGCATGTATCCAATTGCGGACGTTCCCGATTGTGTCGCAAAGACCAACCCTGCCAACGGTCTTCCGATTCCGGAAGGTTCGGATCGATTTCATAAAAAGGCGATCTTCGATACTTGCATCATTGCAAGTAATCCGCTGACTCATGCGAACGAAGACGAGGTGACAAAACAATACTTCGATCGACTCAAAATTCTTCACGACGAAATTCGAAGAATCGGAAAGGAGAACGGTCAAGACATTCGGATCGTCGGGGTTGTTGCCCCTTACAGCCAGCTCATTCAACAATGGAGACTTCCGGAAAGAAACGAGGTTTGGAAAAGGGAACTCGCAAGAATTTATCCTTACGATCCGATTCCGTTACTCGATTACCAGGATATTTTGGACGGTCCGGATAACGGGGACTATTATTATGATTTGATTCACCTCAATTCGATCGGGATGCAAAAGTTGACGATTGCATTTGCAAAAGATTTAAAAGCTCTTCTCAAAGAGGAAAACAAGTGATCTTTACCTCTACTCTCTTTCTTCTGTTCTTTCTTTGTGTTTATATACTTTATTGGGCTTACGACGGAAAAAACTATAGGGAATGGGTGATCGTAATCGCTTCTTTGGTTTTTTACGCGACTTGGAGTGTTCCGTTTCTATTTCATTTATTAGGAATTCTTTATATCAATTATTTGGCGATTCGAAGTTTGTTTAAAAGGAAAAGTCTCGGAGTTTTAAGGGCGATCGTCGTTTTGGATTTGATCAACCTTGGCGTTTTTAAATACTTCTATTTTTTTACGGATAACTTCTACGTTTGGACGGGCTGGAGCTTTTTAGACCAGAGAAACTTCGGGTTTCAGATTATTCTCCCACTTGCGATCAGTTTTTATACGTTTCAGATCATAGCGTTTGTCGTGGATGTCTATCGCGGTAAGATTACGAACGATTGTGGCCTTTTTCGGTTTGTTCTGTTTATCCTTTTTTTTCCTCAGCTGGTCGCAGGGCCGATTATGAGGCACCAAGATTTTTTCCCGATCTTGGATAAGGTAAGAATCAAACCCTCTTACGTTTATGCGGGTTTGTATCTTTTGGGACTTGGAATCGCGAAAAAGATTTTAGTCGCCGATAATATTGCATCTTTGATAGATCCTGTGTATCGGAACCCTTCCGAATACGACGGTCATTCCCTTTTCCTAGCCGTCCAAGGATTTACTTGGCAAGTTTATTGCGACTTTAGTGGTTATACCGATATCGCTCGAGGTTGTGCTTTTCTTTTGGGTTTTAACATTCCTGTAAATTTTCGTGCTCCGTTTTTCGGCCAAAACGTTCAAGATCTTTGGAGAAGATGGCACATTACTCTAGCCACGTGGCTTCGGGATTATATATATATTCCGCTCGGGGGCTCTAGGGCTTCGGAGCCCAGGGTATATCTGAACTTGATCATAACGTTCACGTTAGGCGGCTTTTGGCACGGGGCCAGTTGGACTTATGTGGTTTGGGGGTTCTGGCATGGCTTATGGTTGGTGATTGATCGGCTCATGGATCGGATCGGTATTCCTAAATTACCGGAAAAAGGATTTGTGTGGTGGCTCATTCGGGCCTTTATTGTGTATTCGATTTTTATGATCGGTGCCGTGTTTTTCCGATCTCACTCTTTGGCGGACGCTTGGTATATCTTATTTTATGGAGTCCAATGGGTAACCGAACCTTCGAAATTGGTTTTGAGAACCGATTTACTCGTTCCTTTTTTGGTCGCGGGGATTTTACTCCACACTTTGGAATATTTCGAAAAAGGGCTTCGGTTTTATTTTAAATATCAGAAAATTCTAATTTCCGTTTTTCTAATTTTATTGGTACTGCTTCTTTCCAATTACGCGGGTAAGGGTCAGGACTTTATCTATTTTCAGTTTTAAGGAGGGAGAATGAGCGCTCCAAAACGACAGAACTTGATCCCTTTGTTTCGTAAAAAACTGTTAACGGTCCCGCTTTTATTTTTTATTTTCGCTTTTTCTTTGGATCGTCTTTTGTCCTCGCAGTGGGTAAGGCCCTACACCGAAGCCGGGGCGGAATATTACTTTTATGAAATAAAAGACAAAGTACTTGCAGCTTTAATCGAAGAGAAATCCACCGCGGAAACGGACAAAAAAGTTCTGATCTTTTTCGGAACTTCTCACATGGGAGAATTTTCTCTCGATACGATCCGCAAAAAAAGAACGGATCTGATCGTGTATAATTTTTCCGCTCCCTCGGCTCCTTTTTCGTATCATAACTATAATTTTGAAAAGATACTTTCCGCGGGAATAAAACCGGACTACGCGATTTTGGAATTCTATCCCGATTCTATGACCGATTTTTGTAATCGTTATCCCCTGCGTTATTCTTACGATCTTTCCTATTTTCTACGTTATGCGAACGAGTTTTCTACAAACGATTGGGACACGTTTTTGAGATCCAGAGTTTTTAGAACCACTGTGTTCCCTCCGAGGTTCAAGGAAGCGATGGCAAGGATCAAAGATCCGCATTCCAAAGATACGATGCTTAAGATTCGAGATCTTCTGATGAACGAATCGGATAAATTCAAAGGAGGAATTCCGAATGTATTGTTGACGAATACTCCTCCCGAAAAATTAGAGGAGGAATCTGAAAAGTACTACAACGACGTTTATCGTTATATCAGGATATCTCCCGTGCAGAGAAAGTTCCTGTTTCAGTTTTTGGAAACCGCGGAAAAAAACGGAGTCAAAGTGGTACTTTGGTCCCCTCTTCTTTATGAAGGATTGGAAAAGAGGGTGAAATCCGCGGAGTTTTATCCTACCTGGGAGAAACTCCATAAACAGATTATATCAGAATTTAAGAATGTATATTCCCTGGATATGAACGATTTTCGTACTGAAGTGAAATGTAGAAAGTATATTGATTCTCATCATTTAAGTGGGGGTTGTTATCCCGAACCTACGGCAATTTTGATTGATCGATTGGACGTACAAAGATGAATGAAAACGAATTGTCTCTTAGCCAAGCTCAGAAAAAAGTAGACGAGTGGATTTCCGATTTCGGGGTTCGGTATTTTTCGGAACTCACGAATCTTGCGATTCTCATGGAAGAAGTGGGAGAATTTGCGAGGCTGGTGGCGAGAAAATACGGGGATCAATCTTTTAAAAAGGGAGAGGATCCGGAAGGAATTTCCAAGGAAGTGGGAGATATTCTTTTTGTACTGATATGTCTTGCGAACCAAATGGAAATTTCTCTGGAAGATGCATTACGCGCCACTTTGAAGAAAAACACTGAAAGAGATAAGAGTCGTCACAAAGAAAATCCGAAACTTCGGTCCTGATCACTCTTTCTTGATCGCGAGATGAAGTTCCTTCAGATTCGAACTTTTCAAGCTGTTCAATACGAATACGAACTTTCCGTAACCGACGCTTTCGTCCCCGTAAATCCACACGACTTGATTTTGAAATTCTCCTTTGGAGACGATCTGTTTCCAATCGGCTTCCGTAAAGTCTAACGCCGCATAACGTATATTTCCGCTTTTTAAAAGAAAGATCTCTTTTTTAATCCCGCTTCTGCCGATTTCCGCCTTTGCTTTAGGAAGAACTACGGGTAAGGAATGAACTTCTTTTTGGAAACTCATTGCGACCATAACGAAAATTAAAAGAATAAAAACCACATCCAACATACTCGTCATATCGAGAGGAGAGTCGTCTCCTTCTAAAAGGTTTTTCCTTTTTTGCGGATTCTTTTTCATTTCTAGATTTTTATCGCATCGGCATTTTTGTTGTCGATCGAAGATTTGAGTTCTATTTCCGTTTTATGAAGTATAATTTTGAGATATTGAAACCCGAGAACGGAAGGAATGGCCACGCATAATCCTTGGATCGTAGTATTTAAGGCAAGTCGAATTCCTTCGGAGAAAATTTCCAAACTTACCGTGCCTGCGTTTTTCATCTCTTCGAAAGCGACCGAGATTCCGATTACGGTTCCGAGAAGTCCGAGCATCGTAGCGATTCCGGCGAGATTTCGAATCCAAGAAATCATCGTTTCCGGAACAAAAAATTCTCTCCGAAAAAATTCTTCTGAATCTTCGAGGATGGATTTTAGTTTGTTTTCGTTTGGATCGTTATCTTGGAGTCTCGAAAGAATATTTTTTTTGAGGATCGGAAGAAAAGTACGAACTCTGATAAAAAGTCCAAGATTGACGAAACTTACGATTAAAATGAGAATTGAAACCCATCCTCCTTTTGCAAATAAAACTTCCACAAAACCTCCGAGAGTTTAAGAACAGATTGTCATTCCCTTCTCGTTTGTCATTCTAATCTTTCAGCTCTATTACTCATCTCTACATAATAGAGTGTCTAAAATTCTGCGTCTGAACATGGGATTTGTGCTCAAATTAAGGGTACTCTATTTTATAGGGATCAGTAGGTGATACCGCTTTCTTACAGTTGGGAGTTATAAAACTGATTCCCAAGACGATTTCTCTTGAGACACTCAGCGCATTCGAAAATAAATTTACTAAAAATGAGAACACGGGTCAGTAGAATGAAACTCAGCACGTTGCTTCCATATCATAAACAATCCCATAAATTAAGAAAGCTTTCGGGATAATAAGAATCAAAAACTGATATTTTTCAAGTGTTCCGACAAGAATGAGACTTTTTACTTGCCAAAAGTATGATTTTCTGATAGAGAAAAATCTCCCGAGTTTTCCCGCCTCCAGGCTCAATGATTTGCTCCCTACGGGTCGCTCATCACCCACCACCCAAAAATCAGGGCGGGGCCGAGCCTGTTTCACGGAGGATTTGTCGGAATTCCGACAGATTTATCTTCGGATCCAAGTATTTGTGGGTAAGGTTATGGCTCCCGTATGGGTCGCAACGTGGGTCAACCTCCTAGACAAGGCCAGAGTAATGGCTAAATCCTAGCCACTCACAACTCGAAACGTCTATGAGAGATTGGTTCGTAATCGGATTTCTACAAAAACACTTCTTGCCATTAGCAAACGCTTTCAAATCATTTCATTAAAGTTATGTCGGAATTTCAGATGCCTCATGTAGATACCAAAGCGGGTTTTGTTCGAGAGAACTTCAACAAGATCGCGAATAAATACGATCAATTCAACGATTGGAATAGTTTTCTGCTTCATCGGATTTGGAAAAATCAGCTGGTTCGTGAAATTGAAGAAAATCTTTCCGACCGTTTACATGTGATGGATCTTTGTTGTGGAACTGGAGATATTTCAGTGCGCTTGGGAAATTCTCTTCGGGTCCATCATATTACCTGTGTGGATTTTTCAGAAAACATGCTCGAAATCGCAAAAACTCGTCTGAAGAAGCAAATTGAAAAGGGTCGAGTCAGTTTCGAGATAGGAGATGCGACAGAACTCAAAAATTTTCGGGACTTTCAGTTTGATGCGGTTTCAATTGGTTTCGGTCTTCGCAACGTGGACGATCTTTCCAAAGCGGTTAGGGAAATTCTCAGAATTTTAAAACCGGGGGGATTGTTTCTCAATTTGGACGTGGGTAAGGTTAAAAATCCTTGGATTCGTTGGATCGCAGATTTTTATTTTTTTAAAATAGTTCCAATTCTCGGTTATATTCTTTGGGGCGGGAAAAACGAGATGTTTGATTATCTTCCAGTTTCTTCCCTTGCTTATCCGGATCAAGAAAATCTAAAGTCAATTCTTGAAAAACTGGGTTTTCAAGAGGTACGATATAAAAATTTTGTTTTCGGAAATGCCGTTTTGCATATCGCAAAGAAACCTCTTTGATTGAAATACATAAAAATTACCTAAAATTGCATTTGAATGCCCGAAAAAAACTTTGTTGAAATCTAAAAATCTCCTATAATTCCCTCTCCGAATAGTATTTAAGATTGAATACGATTCGTCTTTTATTCTGACTATAAAAAGGGATATGGGGATTATGAAGAAAATTCTAATATTATTGATTGTTTCGAGCGCTTTGGTTATCGGCTGTAGTCATAAAAAAAAAGGAATGTTATTTCCATTTTTGGCCTTATTGAATCAGGATACGAGTGCGGCGGGGACTAAACCCGAAACGAGCGCGGGAACCGCGACGGCTTCTAACGGAGGGGCGGTCGTAATTGTGGATAATGCAGGAAGTGGAAGTAATTCCAATTCTACTACACTTTCCAATACCGGCAGTCATTCTTCTTCGAATGCTTCCAATCCTTCTTCCAATTCTCAATCTTCATCGTCTTATTCGTCGGGAAACGATTCCTCCGGAAGTTCTAATTCTTCCTCCGGAGATTCTGGTAGTTCCAGTTCTACCACAGGATCCGGATCGAATAGTAATTCCTCTTCGGGAAATGATACAAATACGAATACGGGAGGAAGTTCCGATTCGTCCGGATCCGATGTTGGATCTGGTTCTAACAACAGTGGTTCCGAATCTTCTACAGGAAACGGTACAAATGCAAGCTCCGGTTCTTCTGCAGGAACGGATACAAGCGCAAACTCCTCTTCGGGAAGTGATACAAATACGAATACGGGAGGAAGTTCCGATTCGTCCGGATCCGATGTTGGATCTGGATCGAACAGTGGCTCCGGATCTTCTACGGGGAATGGTACAAATGCAGGTTCTGGATCTTCTACGGGGAGTGATACAAATGCAGGCTCCGGTTCTTCTGCAGGAACGGATATAGGCGTAAATGCGGGTTCTTCTGTAACTCCGACTCAGGAAATCACAGGTGTGATTACCGTAAACGACCAAATAGGCAGTATTCCTTTTACGTATAACACAGTGCAGACGATTCCTTTGAATTTAATCGTAACAGATAAACAATCCAAGCCGATCTCCGGGGCGACCGTAATCGTTTCCGATAACGACGGACATATTCTTTTTCAAGGAATTTCAAACAACGTAGGGAAAGTTTCCGGAAGTATTACCGTGGAAACTGCTGTAGGTCAGATCACACTTGAAATTACGGCAGGGGGAGAATCCATTTCCAACATAATCAATCTGATCAACGTAGTCGGAATCAATCGAGAAATTAAGTACGAGATCTTATTACCGGTTGTGACCGTTCCAGTTGACTCGGATAAAGACGGGGTTCCGGATATATTGGATGCGTATCCTCAGGATCCTACCCGCTCCGCTTTGATACGGATTCCTGCGGAAGGTGTAAGTACAGTAGCGTATGAGGATTTGTATCCGAGCGCAGGTGATGCGGACTTAAACGATTACGTCCTTCATATTCACAACGAAGAAGATTTGAATACTGCGGGAGATGTGATTCGTTTGAGAGGAACCTATCAACACGTAGCCCGAGGCGCCGGGTACAAACATACATTCTTTTTAAAACTTCCCATATCCATAGGAGCTACGTTTTCGAGAAAAGTGGTAAGGGAAGACGGTAAAGTAGTGACGGAGTTGACCACCAAAACTGTCTCCGCATCGGATCTCAATCAGGGAATTCAAATTCACGAAGAATCCAATAAAACTACATCGAATCCTAACGTAAATCCGGGCGGAGTCTACAAACCGGGACATATCGCCACGATCGAAATCGTATTCAACTCTCCGGTGAAAAAGTCGGCTCTTGGAATTTATCCGTACGATATTTTTATCAAAGTGACCAATACCGGGAAAGAAATTCACTTTCCGGGACTTTATAAAAATTCAAACGGAACGGATAAGTATTTAGATTCCAACAATTTTCCTTGGGCCATTTTGGTTCCGGGAGCTTGGAAATATCCATACGAGGGTTTGGATATTCGTAAGGAAACCCAAACGGGTTATAAAGAGTTTAACCTTTGGGTGGCTTCGAATGGCACGTCTTATAAAGATTGGTATAAACACATCACGAATCAAGCAAAAGTGTTTCCGGTTCCGGATGAAGATTCCGAACTGATGGGATTTTTGCTGCATTCCGTGAAAAAGAATGCAATCCTTGTAGCGATCTTACTGATAAGTGCAGGCGCAATAGCCGCGTATATTTTGAAAAGAAGAACTCTTTCCCGAGTTTAACCGATTAAAAGAAAGCGAGTATATTCCGATACTTTAAAGGAATATGCTCCTTTACTTAAAATTGGAAGGACTCTTAATCGCCTTTTTGAAGTTCGGCACGGCAGTATCTGCCGCCGGATTTTATTGGTTTTTTTATCGCAACACGTACTACCATCCGAATCGAAAGAGTTTCGATTTCTCGGCGATCTTCTGCGGAATTTTAACCGTGGGTTTGGCAATCTTTCCGGAAATATTCGTAAAACAGTATATAGACGAAAACTCTTATTTCGAAAGAGCCTTCCAAGGTAGTTCTCTTTTGGAGGAAATTCCGAAACTGATCGTCATCCTTTGGTATTTCAAAGGACTGAAAACGGTTTATAACACTTCCGACGGAATCTATTTCGGGCTTACATTAGGCGCTTCTTTCGGACTTCTGGAGAATTTTCTCTACGCTCCGATTTTGGACTTTTGGCCCTTGTTTTTAAGGGCGGTTACTTCCCTGCCGATTCATACGTTTACCGGAGGAATTTACGGTTTTGCGGCGATGGAATACTATCATTCCAGGCCCTCCTCGTTTGATTTTTTGGGAGTCCTTTATAGTCTGTTCGGATGCTTTTTGTTACACGGAACGTTTAATTATATTTTGCTTATAAACGGAAATTTTATGATTTTACTTCCGTTTATTCTTGCGGCGGGGTTTTTTGTTTTGGAATATTTACTCACAATTTCCCAAAATATTCTTCCGATCGAAGTTCTGCAGGCGATCGGATTGTTTAGCGACGATTATCAGGTGATTTCCAGATTCACCCGTTACGATTCGTGGATGCGTTCCAGTCAAAGTCGGAACCAAAAAGCCGATCCGATTCCTTTGTTTCGACAACTTTCCAAAGGAAAAATCTTCGTATCCGTTTTTCTTTTATTAATTCCATCTTTATTATATTCTATTTATTTAAATTTTCCGGAAAAAATCCCTCTTCTTCTCGGAGGAATTCGCACTTCCGAATTTATCGGACTTTTTTTGATTTATCCAATCTGGCTCAGTATTTTGATTCTTTTTAGGGGAATTTTCAATCCTAAATTCTTTCGGGAAAGGGTTCTCAAAATCCCCTTGTTTATCGCCGTATCTATCGTTCAAGAGGAAAGGGAATATTATTCCTTGGCGTATTCTCTTTCTAGGAAAGGATTTTATTCTCCGATCGAAAAGACGCTGAATATAGGAGATCGTGTTTACGTGACTTTTTACGTGGCGGGTAGGGAATTTCCTGGTATTCTTGCGATTCCCGTTTGGTTGAACGTGAGAGAAGGCGATCCTGAGTTTGCATCCGGCGCCGTTTTTATTTTCGTGAATCCGCCTTGGAAACTTCTTTTTTGGAGATCATTGGTGCGAGTGAAACAACAATTTCAGAATCTGATTCATCAAATTGCACATCCGGTCGGTTCATCTCACTCGGTTTAGACCGTCGAAGTTTTCCGCAAAGATACCGAATTCTTTTACATGGATTCCAAAAAAAGAATCGGAAAGAATTTCTGCCTTCAAGTATTTGGCGTTATCCGGAACGGTTAAACCGACCGTGCTTGTGTTCGTAAATAAGGGCAAAGTCTTGGATTGGATTTCGATCCAGTCCGATCCGAGAAAGGACCACCGGACATAGATCTTATCATTCTTGGAAAGTTTTTTCTCTTGAGGAATGAAGGCTTTCAGACGTATCGGAGCTCTACTTGCTAAAACCCAGGTCGCACCGGAGGAAAATTCGTGATAACGAATCCCGTTTTGAATCAGGTTTTGCCTTTTAGCCATAATTTGGTAGGACTTTAATTCCGTATAACGGAACTCGGGTCCGCGTAGATTCGGTGCAATTCCGATTAAAGTATAAGACAGAGAAAAAGAACCGAGAAGTAATACGAAAAGGTTGAATCCCGCTACGACAGCTTTGTGCAATTGTCTTGTTTGAGGGAAAGAGGACGTAACGAGCCAAAGGCAGAAGAAAGCGGCCGTTCCGTTACTTCCAATCCAAGGCATAAAGAAGATCGATATCGGCAGAAGTAGAATCAGAATTTTCCAATGATCGCGTAACGCGATTTCCAAGCCGATCCATGTTAAGAACACGAGAATTAAAAAGATCCCTCCGTCATGTAATAAAAAAAGAAAGGAAGGAAGTCCGAGTTCCCGAATTCCTCCAGGCGGCACTGGATTTGTGGATCTAGAATCAATCCAATTGAGGACAAAACTTCCGGCGCCATTGCCTATCCAAATCGATTGTTTGGCCCAGTTCCACGCGGATCTGGTTTGGATCCATCCCTCTCCCCAATAAAGATCCAAAAAACGGGCAAGATTGCCGTTGGGGCTACGATAACTTTTAGTCCAAGTTTGATAAAGTTCCTGCCAGGGTTCGAATGACCAAGAAAATGATCCCATCCATAAGATCAAAATCGTGAAAACGATCCATACGATCGTACAAACCGGAATGTACGATAATTTCCACCAACGGTTTCGGATTTTGGAAAAAGCTGTAACGGAATATCCGTATATCAAAAGGGTAAAAAATAAAATCCAGGAACCTGCGCTGAAATGTTTTCCTAAAACCAAAAAAGGAAGAACAAGCCCTAAGCTCAAAACGATCTTCGTATGGGAACGCCAGCTTCTGGAATGAAGATAATAAAAGAAATACGCAATTAAAAGAGGGAAAAGCCAATTGAGAGAACCTGTATCGGCAAAAAAGCCGGAAACGGAATAATAGGCCCCGACCATAGGAGTGAAGGGAATCACGGAATGTCCGATGAGTCCTTGAATTAAGAATAGTATAATATTTAAAAATACTCCCGCAAAAAGCCCCTGTCTCCAATACTTAACGGGGGAATCGCTTTCGTGAGAGGACGATTCCTCTGCAAGAAAATAAAGAACGGCGAGCGTCCAGGAACCCAGAAAATCCAGGCTAAGACCGAATGCGTATCTTGAACTGATTCCCGGCAAATAAACAGTATCTAAAATACCGAAACCTTTGAACGGAGGCGCATTGAAATAAACGAAAAATCGTTCCAAAAGAAGCAGTGTGAGAAAAATCAAAATTCCAGTTTTAGGGTTTTGATGGAATGGTAAAGATGATTTGTAAGGCCGGTTGATATAAAAAAAACGGAATATAGGATCCTCTTCGTTTACCGTTTGTGTATGAAAAGTGGAAATATACTGTCTCAAAAAAATTCCGAAAGTCGCTCCTGCGAAAAGTCCGCTCAAAGAGTTGAACATTGCGGTTTTCTCATAGAGCAGTCCCGGTAGAATAAGAGCTCCCGCCATCGTGAACATTCTTCCGGGTTTACGGTGATAGAGATTAGGTATAAATCCGAAAAGAAATTGAATCGTTCCGATAACGATAACCCCTGCTCCTTCCGTTTCTCTAACGAAAAGAAAACTTCGGAACAAAATGTAAGAAAGGACGGAACAGAGAATGAGCCCGAAAAACGTAGGGGTACGAAGGAGCTTTAGTCTATTGAATAATCCAGACACGAATAAAGAGGATTTTGGAAAAGATTCAGATTTCAATCGAAAAATGGCTGAAAATACGGCTCCCGAGAAATCGGAAATTCTTTTCTTTTTTCAAAAAGCAGTATTAACTTAGATGATGAATAGGGGCGGAAAAAAATTGAGGTTCAGTCGTCCATCGAATCCATATCGGATGGAATTTTATATGTACCCGTAAGGTTTCCCGCGTTATTGCTCTTTCGGGAAAAACCCTTACTTTTCGAAAGAGTTTCCGCGTATTCTACGGTATAACGGGTCCAGGGAATCGCTTTGAGACGTGCGATCGGGATTTTTTTGCCTGTTCCTTCGCAAACTCCGTAAGTACCATCCTCGATTTTTTCTAATGCGGCATCGATTTCGCGGATCGTTTCTATCTCCGCTTCGGAAAGAACGGAACTCAAAGTTTCTTCGTTGATTTCGGACGCGATGTCCGCAATATCTCCCATTTCTTTGAGACCGGAAGGCCTACTGTTATCTTCCCAATGGGCGTATTTTTCCAGGAGGGCGTTTTTTTTCTCGTGAAGGAGCTCGGCGATTTCTTGGAGAGCTTTTTTATCGTATGCCGGAGCTGTTTTTTTTGCAGTCATCCTAGTACCTAGAAACCTTAGACCTTGGTTTCCTTGTATTCGGTGTGTTTTCTACAAAATTTGCAGAACTTTTTAGTGACCAATTTTTCCGTTTTAGCCTTTTTGTTCTTGGTGAGGAAATAGGTGCTTTTTCCCTTGGAACAGCCTGGTTCCTGACAAACGAGCTTGATAATTTCTCTCATGGCGCTAATGTCTCGATTTCAATAAATTTCTCTCAGTAGACGGAAATAACCCGCATTTTCAAGTCCAACTTTCTCTGAAAATTTGAAAATTAGGCTTAAAAAAGCCCTACTGGAGGTTGTTCATTGTGCTAGAAAATGGGAAAGGGCTTAAAAATCAAGGAGGATTAAAGAAAATTCCCGAAAAAGAAAGAATTTTTTGAATGGTAAAATGAATCGACTCCAAAGTTGAAAAGGATTTTGGAATAAAGAAATAAAAAAGATCAAAAAAGGATTTTTGTAAGAGTTCCAACATTTCAAGTGGATTAGATTTTACTCATCTCTACATAATAGAGTGTCTAAAATTCTGTATCTAAACGTGGAATTTGTGCTCAAATTATCAGTAGGACTTTACATACATTACAAACCACTACTTTCTTCTTCGGCGGCTCGTTCCCGTAAAAGATTCATGGTTGAATAAAAGATATTTTGTTCTATTTTTCAACGACAATCGGAGTATCGAATTCCCTTATTTTGTGTCGTTGCTTCCACTGAAATGGATTCGGTTTTTGAGAGTTCTCGCAGGTCGGGGAGCGTGTTTTTTTCGCAAATCCAATTTGCGGTGTTTGTTTGAACGTTCAGATTTCCGCATCCTCCTATAAAACTCAGATTGCGCCAAACCAAAACCTCCAGATTTTGAAACGGAATCTGTTGCGGTATTCCTTTAGGGGTGGGAATGATTCCGATCTTAAAGGAATTCTCCCCTTGATGAAAATGATAAAACCATTCGTATTCCGTAATGTTCGAATTTCCTTCTACTCCGATCGTATCCGGAATCGATCCCAAAGTCAGTGAAAATACAACGTTAGTCTCATTGTCCTGCACATTTCCGGAGATCAGATCGAGATAGTCTACTTCCGATCCGGGAGTATTTAAAAAACCGGCTTTGACGTCTCCGTTCGTATCGGTAAAACTCCAAGGATTTGTATAAGTTTGCGGAAAACAGGAAAAACTCGTCGTGGTTAAAAGTAAATACAATGCGTAGTTTTCAGCAATCGGTTCTTCGATCTTACTACCGGTACAATCCGACAAACAAAAAAGAATCAAACTTTGAAATAGTATTTTTCGAATCACTAACGACTCCAAGGACAGATCGGATATGCGGAGCCAATTTGGTACGCACAAGTGATTCCTCTTAAAAACGTTCCGTTTTTGATATTTTGTGTGAGGTCGATCAAGCTGACGCTGAAGTTCAAATCGTTCTTGCAAGCCGCGTCGGTTGTCGGGATCAATGCAAGTTCCGCTTCTATACTGTTCAATCGGGACAATTCCTGAGAGTTGAGCAATCGGGAAAATTCTCCCGCGATAAAAGGGTTTGTTTCCAACCCGAGATCCTTACAAGTCTTTTGATTGGTAAATTGAAATTGCGATTCTACATTAGCCCCGTCGAATCCGAAAGAGTCCTTCCATAACATGGACGCGGGTGTTTGCAAGTTGGAATATTTTACGAATAAGGGCGCGGTCCCGGCCGCGCAATTCGGAAAGTTGATGCTGATAAACGTGAGATCGTCCCTTCTGTTTTGCAGAATCGTAGACGTTTTGATATTATTGAAGAAATCGAGATTGCACGATTCCTTTTCGACTTCGTAACAAGTTGTGATTGTTCCGCTTGCGATCCGAGTATTGACGAGACAGGCCTTGAGTTGGGGCATTTCCCGTCTCGGAATCGTCTGCAATTGACTTTGAACTAACGCCAGTTGCAAACTCGGATTGGATTCATTTTCTTGAATACAATAAAATAGGAATATAAAAATCCAGAACCCGCTCGATAAAATTCGTTTTCGGAGATTCACCAGCATTTTCCGGTAAATATGCAGATCAAAATTAGAATGTCGATCGGCGTAGGTTGAACTTCTACCGGTTGAGGTGGTTCTTCCTCGGGCAAAGGAATGACCACGGTATCGTCTCCGGGAATCGAGACCGCTCCGTTATAATGCGGCGGTCCGTTTTTAAGAGAGTTATGCCAATCGAGTTCCATTACTTTTGCCGACATCGCTCTCGCCCAAACCGTGTAGCCAATGTAGTTCAAATGCCCAATCTGATCCTGGTATAACCAAGGATTGGCCACCCAACAATGACCGAACTCAAAACAATCCCTCTGACGTATAAAAAGATGATACATAGGAAGAAAGCGAACTTTTCCGTATTTGCCGTTTACTTCCGCCGCCGCTTGTTCAATGGCGCCTTGGGAAAAATACATTCCTAAACTAGTCACCATACTGACATTATTTTTGATCGTGTGCAACCAAAGCCAATACCAATCGTCCTGCATGGTGGGCGAGGTTCCCGCATTTTTGATTTGTATACAAAGAGCTTCCAACTCTTCCACGCCGGTTTGAATTTCGAGATTGGCGATCACGCCGTTGTACGCTTCTTTGATATAAAGGATCGCATCTACAAATTCGGTATGCAGCTGATCCAAATCGATCGGCATATAAAGCAAAGCGAGCCATCCGGCGGGAGGCAAAAGCGCCAATACGGCGGCCTCTTCTTCTTCACGCATCGCTTTCTTTTGTTCCGTTTGGAGTTGACTCATGTTATAACTGAAACCTCCGTCCGGTTGGGTTGTCATCGGCGCGAAATATTGATTCGTATTTCCTAATGTTGGACTGTAGGAGAGATTGGGAAAGTTTCCCATGACGAGAACATCTTTGTTGCGCCTCGGATTTCTCAATTGATACAGAATGGATTTGGTATTGTGAGCGACTCGTTCTACCACGGAGCCGAACTTCCAAGGCATAACGGTCAAAAGGAGCGCGTTGTGCCAGAAATCGTTTCCTCCGATTTCAAATGCTACGTTAGGCGCCGTTTTGAAATTGATACGTCGTTCATATCGATCTGCGCATGCCGCAATCAAGTCATATACGCTTTTTGTTGTATATCCTCCGATGGCCAGATTTTGCACGTTCCATTCTACCCCAAAGTTCATGAGGGTCAGATATTTGTCCCAACCGAAATGTCCATAAGCCGGTTCGTCCACAAAGTCTCCTAAGCTATCCCCATACAAGGTAAGAAAGGTCTTATTGGGTTCAAAGGATTCCGAATGGTTATCATCGAATTGTGTGTTGCAATTGTTATCTTTGACTAGATGATCGTATGTATGATTTGTATCCGGAAACCAAAACTTGAAGGCGTTTTTGTCTGCAAAAATAGGAAAACTCCATAATAAAAGTATAATGATCGAAAAATATTTTCTAGCGTAGTTTATTCTTAACATTTTCTAACTCCTTTAATATCAATGAGCATTCTTTGGATCTGGCGATGTTGGCGTTGTAAAAGTTATTGTTCCTTTTCCAAAAATTGTAGTCAGTTTTATAAAAAAGTCTGATCTTTGCGGCGGGAGTGGAGGAGTTTGCAAACTTATAAATACATTTTCAAGTTGTCCTGGCAATCCAGAATCATCATCAGCTTTAAATTCTATTGGACTCGTTCCACACTTAGGAGTCGTAAGTTTAACTTCTTGTCCTGGATTTTCTTGAATTACAAAGGTGAATAATCTTTCTTCTCCCGCCGGAGCCGATTGTTGAAACCTTGCCCTATTATCAAAAAGATACGTGTCCCCTTCTTCCATAAATCTCGTATACGTTCCGGGTTCTAAGATGGGAATTTGATCCGTTGGCGGACAAAATTGATTGAGATCGAGATTGGGAAGAATAAAGAAAAACGCATATTCTCGAATGAACTCGTTTCGATAGTCACCGGTTGATCTTGTTTGCGGGTCGTTGCAGTTTAAATAAGCGATTGCGCTTAAAAGTAATATTTGTTTTAGCATGAGACCTCTTCTGAAATATTCATCTTTTAAAATATGTTTGGATAACGCGCGGATCATAAGGATTTCACTCCGCGTTTGATGAGTTCCAGATTGACCTTTTGTCGGATTGAGACCGCCTTTTCACGAGCCATAATTAAAAAGGAAATAGGAACTCCGTCCGGAGTATTTCCGTAATCGATTATAAATCGAATCATAACCAAACTCAGGGTAAAGTTTTCCCGAACTTTGACGAGCTGAGGAACCGTCATGTTCGGTAGATCGTTTTCCACCTTGCCGTAAAAAATGTCCGCCGCCTGACTTTCTTGAAGTAAAATTTGTTGTTCGGTTCCGTACGTAGGGGTCGGATAGGATTGACCTTTCAGTTCAGCCTCCACTTTCGCTTCCAATTCGGTGTCGGTTAACGGTCTGTTGAAAAGCACGTCTCTCGAAGCCATGGAGGATTCCTTTACGAATTTCTGATCCAATTGGCCGTTCTCGCTCATCAAACGAAATGCTTCTTCGATAGCGAGACGTTCGTTATCCGAAATTGCGGGTAACGTTTCTAATGGGGAATTTGCGGGAGGAGTCTGAATTCCCAAGTCGGCCGAAGTGTAAGGGATTACGTTGGATGTAAATAGAGGCGGAACTTTACCGGAATTCGATTTTATACAATCGGCGAATGCGGCCAAAAAAATTATAAAAACGGAATATTTAACGATTGGAATGTTTTTGGATCGGTCTTTGTTCATGCTTCATTTCCTCAAAAAGTTTGTGTGATTCCGAATTGAACCGTGGAAATTCCTGAAAAGGGCGATTTAGGATCGAAAACCTCGCCGACGGATTTTAATTCTCTGCCTTGAATTTGCAGGTCTTTGTAGTTTTCGTTTCTGCCGAAACGAACGTAGGCCTTGATCATCGTGAACGCGAAAAAACCTATCGTAACCGCCGCGAGGACTTGGTATCTTGTATAAGAATTTTGGAATGTTTCTTTTTCCCTGTGGTCGAATCCGGAATAGGCGTTTTTTAGGGATTGATTTTGCCGGTTTGCATCCGCGTAAGCCGTGGCGGTGAGGAGGAAAAGTCCGATCTTGATCCAGAACGTATAAGAATCTTCGAACTGTCCGCTCGTTGCGACGTCTTCCCGAGGAAAACCTCTCCACTGAGTGTCTGCGGAGGCGTTCCAATAAAGAAGGGATTCCCAGCCGCTTCGAAACGAAGACGAGTTATTTATCTTTTTATAATATTCTTCGGATATGAAATCGGTGACTTGGTCTTTCGGAATTTTTTTACCGATCTTGGAATTTCGGATAAAGTAAAAGTCCCGAAATTCGCTGACTTCTCCCGACAATCCCGGCCCGTTATTCAAAAGAAGAATTCCGTTGCGAAATGTGGAACCGCTCTGATTTTCCGAAAATAAACTCGCGGTCGTACAACCGACAAGTAGGATACAAACGACGCTTTTCAAAACCATCGAATGGCCTCGGCGTCTATCTTTGTTTCTTTTTGTCGGTTACCGATTTTTTCTTGAAACAGAATCCATTTCTTTCCGTTCTCTTTACGAGTCGCATAAGAAAAGAATTGGATTCTTTTGCCCTTCAGAAAGTCGGGCGGGTGCGGGAGAATTTCCGCGGTTGAAAGTAATTCTTTTTTGTTCGCATTCTCTTTTGAATCCCCGCAGTCGGATTTTGCACGAACCCACACGGCTTCGATCGGTGGCTTTTGAAAGATTTTGTAAGCAAATAAGAAATTACAGAGGATTGAAATTCCCAGTAAAATCAGAAAAACTCTTTCCTTTCTTTTCATAGCATATGTTAAAATAACGTTATTTTAACATATTTCTGACTTTCATTTTTTAATTCAAATAATTTAACATAATTTATGTTAAATTATAATTTGGATTTAAAATAAAACAATTGGTATTTTCATAATTTTTAATTCTGTAATGCGAATATTTTAGCAAAACAGATCATACGAATGTTCTGTCAAATGTCGGAATTCCCACAACTCTTCAGAGGTTAAGAAAGTTCCAAATCTGCGTTTTACATATTACATATATTCGTGGAATCGAATCTAACTGTGGGTTCGGAAAGAAGCGAGTTATTCTTCCGGCGTCCGTTTTCTCCAGAATGCCGCAAGTAAACTTCCGATCAGGGAATGCACGAGACTGGAAATCGCCGCTGGGATTGCAACCAACGGATCCTGAAAATTATTTCTGGAAAGAACAACTCCCAAGCCTGAGTTCTGCATCCCTACTTCGATTGAGATCGTTCGGGATGTTTTTTGTTTTCGAATGAATAACCAGGATAAAAAGTAACCGAACAAAAAGCCTGAAACGTGCAGGCTGATTACTGCGGCGATCAGGATTTCCGCAGATCGGAGAATTTTATCTCTACCCGCTCCTAAGATCGAAGCGACGATCATTGTGATCAGTAAAACGGCGGCGAAAGGAGATACGGTCTGAATTTTTTCGGAAATTTTTGGAAGATAAAAATTGAGCAAAATTCCAAGTACTGTCGGTAAAATGACGACTTGAAACGTGTCCAAGAACAATCCGCTCACGGAGGCTTCGACGCCTCTACCGATTAAAAGGAGAGTAAGCAACGGAGTCATAAAAACGGAAAGAATTGTCGAAGATGCGGTCATGGATACGGAAAGGGCCAGATCTCCCTTTGCAAGATAGGAAATAACGTTAGACGCAACACCGCCAGGACAACAAGAAACGACAATGAGTCCTGTCGCGAAAGGAGTCGGTAGACCGAATAAGATTCCGATTCCCCAGCCTGAAAGCGGCATCACAGTGTATTGTAGGATTACTCCCAAAAAAACGGGAATCGGTGTCTGAAAGACGTTTCGAAAGTCTTGGGGTAAAAGTGTGATTCCCATACCAAGCATCGTAAAACCGAGACCGTAAGTAATCCAAATTCCGGCAAACCAGGTAAACCATTCAGGAAAGAAAAAAGAAAGAACCGATCCGGTCAAAACCCAAATCGGAAATAACAATGTGCCGATTTCTCCGATTTTTTGTAGTTTGTTTCTCATTAAATTTTGATTACAGCTTTTTCTAAATTCTAAGTTTTCTATTATACTTCAAGTCGTTCGAAAACTTAGAATTTTGTTTCGGAGCTCAGTTTCACACTTTCTATTATGGACTTTATATACAAGTATTTGAATGTTCACAGAGAATTGTCGTATTTCCGCGACTGTTTTATTTTCAAACCCAGATAATTTTTGAGCGGAATTACGCTCCCTTGGTTTTGTTTAACGCGGAAAAGAACCGAGTAATTCCACAACTCGATCCAGTTGATCTTTGCGATTATAGATATGCGGAGAAAATCTTACTTTCCCGAGGCGCAGCGCACACATGACTCCGTTTCTCTTTAGATAAGAAACAAGTTCTTCCATAGGAACTCCTTCCTTATATCCCACCACGATTCCGGTTCGATTGTCGGGGAAATGATCGAGTTCTATTTGAAACCCGATGTTTTTCATTCCTTCGGAAAGATAATCCGCGAGTTCATAAATTCTTTCCATGACGGAATGAAATCCTATTTTCTGAAGCATTTCGAGCGTGGATTGAAAATATACCCAGTCGATAAAATTTCCTGTAGAAATTTCATAACGATCCGCTCCGGATTTTAATTCGGCGCGATAAGGCAAGTAAATCTCGTCGTTGACCACGGAGCCCGTTCCTTTAAACGGAAATGCGAGCGTATCGATTTTATCCTGTCGGATGTACAACATTCCCAAACCGAGAGGGCCTAAAAGCCATTTCCAAGCGGGGAAAGCGATGTATTTTAATTTCATCTTTCTAACATCGACCGGAACCAAACCTATTCCTTGAGCGCCATCTAAAACGAACTCAATCCCTCTAGAATCTAAAAAGGTTCCGATCTCTTCCAAGGGAAGAGGCATTCCTGTGCACCAATGAACGGCAGAAAGAGCCACAACTCTGGTTTTGGAGCTGACGGAAGATTTCAGATTTTCTAAAAACTGATCCGGAGTAAAAGCCATCGGAATGAATCCGATCTTAATTCCTTTTTCTTTCCAGTGCTCCCAGGGATAAATATTGCTCGGATATTCGTTTTCTAAGAGCAGAATTTCATCTCCGTTTTTCAAATGAAAACCCAAAGAAAGAAAATTCATCCCTTCATTCGTGTTGTGAATGATACAAAGTTCTTCCACGTCGCAATTGATGAGTCCCGCTACGATCTTTCGAATGGATTGTTTTACGGAAGCATATTTACGTACTTCCGTTAGGCCTCCTTTTCTAGAGTAACCTTCCAAGTATTCCCCGACCGCCTGGATTGTATGTACATTGCAAGGAGTTGTCCCGCAATTGTTCAACCAGATCATCTCCTGATTTACGGGATAGAGGTCTTGAATTTCTTTCCAATCAATGATCGTGGTGGATTGCATTACCTTTTTTTCTTAGCCTTTGCCGCTGACTTTTTTTTAGGCGTCGATTTTTTCGGAGAAACCTTTTTGGCCGCGCTTTTCTTCACTGCCTTTTTCGGTTTTGCAGATGTTTTCTTGGTTGTCGCTTTTTTCTTAGGAGCGGCTTTTTTGGCTACTGGTTTACTTGTGGCTTTCTTCTTAGGAGTCGCTTTTTTCGCATTCGTCGTTACGGCGGGTTTGGCAGTCGTAGCCGGTTTCGAAGTGGCGGGTTTTGCAATCGGAGCTACAGTCTTGGGCTTTTTCGGAGTTTTTTCGGAGTTAGATTCTGCTTTTTTAGCCACTTCTTCCGCTTGTTCGTCCCAGAAAAAAGTTCCCTGGCCCGATCCGGATTGATCTAATCCGTTTAGCTCGGTTTCCAGAAGGGATTGATAGTTTTGATTGTAGTCTTTCAATTTCGTAAAAAGAGATTTGATGTTCACGTCTTCGAATTTGTTTGCGAGTTTTTCATAGAAAGAAACACTATTCTCCGCTTCTCGAATCGCAAGTTCAAGAGCTTCGTGTGCGTCCTTGGTTCCAGGACCTGCGATTGTCCTTTCCACCTTATTCATCAATTTTTGAAGAGTCGAATCGTGGAACTTATGGATTGCGGTGAGTTGTTTGAGATTTGGGAGTTCGGATCCTTCCGCTTGCTCGTACAATTCCGTAATAAATTTGATATGATCGTCCACTTCTTCTGCTAGTCTTTCAAAAAGTTCCTTCGTGTCTCCGGGAGGAAGTTTTTCATACGTACTCATATAAAATTCGAAATAATCTTTTTCGTGTTGAATCGCCGCGGCGACCGCTTCTAAAAATGTGGTTTCTTTTAAAGGTTTAATATTCATGATAAGATCCCTCCCGATTTCTTTGCTATCTTAGTTACATTACCGATCGAATCAATAATTATTTAATTTTCTGCCATAGATTCATAGATGAGAAACTGCGCCGCATAGTAAGTCGACATGATCCAAACTCCGATCCAAGGAATCGGAATCGTCGTAAACTTATTCATCGCAATGAAACTATCGGATAAGATAAAAAGTAGAGCGCCTATTAAGGATTTCCGGAATGCCAAACTGGAACATTCCCTAGATGCCGCTCTCCAACCCATTGTGCAAATCGCGGTAATATAAACCGCGACCGGAACGTAAAGAGAAACCCCGATCCCGGAAAAAATCCAGGCGTAAAAAAAAATTCCAAATGCAAAGAACGGAATGGATCGGACAATATTTAGGGGATTCCCGATCGAGAATCCAATCGAATACAAAATTTGAGCCATGAGAAAGGACCCAAGCCCGAACACAAAATAATTTCCGGGAAGAGCTAAAAAAGCGTCTCCGAATAAGGAGAAAATCAAACCTGCGAAAATAAATTTTCCGGCTTTGTCTCTCCAGTTACCCTTGAAGAAAGAGAGAAAAATCAAAATGAGAATCGGTAGGATTTTACTTCCGAGTTTGAAAACGACTTCATTGGGTACAAAATACAAAACTAACAAATGAGTAATAGAAGCGATGGAAAATAAGACTGGAATCATAGGGGCCTCTTTATGGGAATTGGGATTGTAATTTTGTAAAGAGACGCTACTTTTGTCATCTAAGAATCGTACAAACAAAGAGGGAATATGGGGCATTGGAGTTCTGGGGAATTGATCTTAGCCGTTGTTTTTACTGTGGTTTTAGGTCTTCTCGTGTATTTGGATCTTTTTGTTCTCAACAAAAAAGCCCACAAAATTCCTTTCAAAGAATCGATTTATTGGTCTTTTTTTTGGTTCAGCCTTGCGATTTCCTTCGGCATCTTCATCTACGTTATGAATCAATCGCCGGAAGATCCGACTCTGGGAAAAACCAAAGCCCTTGAATTTATCACCGGTTATTTTCTAGAATATTCTCTTTCCGTGGATAATCTTTTCGTCTTCATCATGGTCTTTCAGAAATTTCGAATAACGCCTCAATATCAACCTTTGATTTTAAAATGGGGAATTATCGGAGCTTTGTTCTTCCGCGCAGTTATGATCTTCATCGGAGCGGAATTGGTTTCTCAGTTCGATTGGATCCTATATCTTTTCGGGATTTTTCTTCTATATACCGCGATGAAAATGTTCACTCATCGTGAGCAAGAGGATTTTCATCCGGAATCTTCTCTCGTAGTCAAACTTGCGAAGAAAATTCTTCCGATGACTCGGAGCCATTACCCAGAAAAATTCGTTGTTTTAGAACACGGAAGATATTTATTCACTTCCACATTCATTACTCTTTTGATCGTGGAATTCAGCGATATCATGTTCGCTCTCGATTCGATTCCCGCAGTTTTTTCGATCACTACGGATGCGTTTATCGTTTATACTTCCAATATCTTCGCTATCCTCGGACTTCGTTCTCTCTACTTTATGCTTTCAGGTGTGATGGAACTTTTCATTTTTCTCAAACGGGGAGTTTCAGTTCTTCTCGCGTTCGTAGGAATCAAACTTCTGCTTCCTCTTTTTTCTCACTACGTTTTCGGATATGAAATTCACATTCCGATTTTAGTTTCTCTGGGAATCATTTTGGGAACGTTGGTTATTTCAATTTTGGCTTCGGTTCCCCATTACCTCAAAATCAAAAACGGAACTTAAAAGCGGGTTTTTGACTTTACACCGGAGTCTTGCAAAGTTCCCTAGAAAGGGAACTTTGTGGAAGCTCCCCAAAAAAGAGAAAAATCAAAATGGCCGATCAAAAATTATTCGCAGACTTTCCTCCCGTTACTCGGGAAGCCTGGATTGCACTCATTCAAAAAGACCTCAAGGGGGCGGACTTCGAAAAGAAACTAGTTTGGGAAACGGCGGAAGGATTTAAGATCCAACCCGTTTATACGAAAGAAGATATCGGCGATAAACAATGGCTGACTTCCAATCTTCCCGGAACAATTCCCTTTGCCAGATCCACTCGAAAACTCGTTCAAGACTGGAGCATTCGCCAAGACTTCGATTCACCTTCAATAGCCGAAGCCAATCGGTTGGCAAAAGAAGCGGCGGCTAACGGTGTGACCGCGATCGGATTTATCATCGAAAATAAAACCTCTTCTCAAACAGGAATTCCGGTACATTCTTCCAAAGATTTGGAAACCCTCATCGAAGGACTTCCTTTCGATCAAGTGACTCTTCACTTCATTGCGGAAGAAAGATCTCCCGAAATTTTTTCTTGGCTTCCCAAAGACAAAGTGTTTGTCGGAGGACTTGGATACGATCCGTATCGGATTCTTCTCAAACACGGAAGATCGGGAAAACATTCCGTCGCGGGACTCAAAGAAATCTTAGAAACGATCGCTTCTTCTTGGCCGCATTACAGAGGTTTGTCGGTCCACTCCTCCACGTTCCGGGATGCGGGCTCCACCATTTCGGAAGAGCTTGCGTTTGCATTAGCGGCGGCGGCCGAGTATGTACAACAACTTAAGACGATAGGAATGGACACGGATACAATCGCTTCCCAGTTGATGTTCGAGTTTTCCATCGGTCCGGATTACTTTTTAGAAATCGCGAAGTTCCGTGCCGCGAGAATTCTCTGGGCGGAAATCATAAAAGAGTTCGGACCTAAGGAAGAATCTTCACAACACGCATTCTTAACCGCGCAGACTTGCCGTTACAATTACAGCGCCTATGATTCGAACGTAAATATGCTCCGCGCAACAACCGAAGCCATGTCCGCCGCGATCGGTGGTTGTGAGGTTATCAGCGTTTCTCCGTACGACAGCGTTTTAAAAACTTCCGATTCGTTCTCCTTGAGAATCGCTCGAAACATCCAACTGTTGATGAAACACGAATCGCACTTGGATAAGGTAGTGGATCCTTCCGCAGGTTCGTATTATCTCGAGTCGCTCACGGATTCGCTCACAAAAAAAGCTTGGGAAATTTTCTGTGAGATCGAATCTGCCGGAGGATTTTTAGAAGCCCTCAAAAAAGGAATCATCCAAAAGAAAATCGCCGATTCCAGAAGGAAGAAGGAAGAGAATCTCGCGAACCGCAAAGAGATTCTTCTTGGAACCAATCAATATCCGAACGGAGAAGATCGAGTTCCCACACTCAACCTGAGCAAAACGTTAGGCGATATCGATAGCGTTGCGGGCGAAATCGTTTGTGAAAAAATCTCCGAGTTCAGAGCCGGAGCCGGAATCGAGGAGATTCGACTGAAAACGGAAAATTTTTCAAAAAAGACAGGGAAGGTCCCGACTGTTCTTCTTCTCCCGATGGGAGATCTCAAAATGAAAAAAGCGAGAGCGATTTTCTCCCAGAATTTTCTCGCCTGCGCGGGTTATAAGGTAGTCGATCCGGGAAGTTATGCGACACCGGAAGAAGCGTTGCAAGGTCTGAAAGAAACGAACGCCGACATCGTGGTCTTTTGCACGAGCGACGAAGAAGTCGGTGGCTTTGTGGGTTCTACCTTTGCGATTTTGAAAAAACAAAATCGCCATTTGGTCGGAATCGTAGCGGGAAATCCGACGGAACAAATCGATTCTCTGGGATCCAAAGGAATCGAATTTTTCATTCACGTCAGATCCCAACATTTAGAAACTCTGAACCTCATTCAGAAAAGGCTGGGCATCTGATGAAACGTCCAAATTTTGATCGCCAACGTTATACGCCACAGGGAAACGGAAAAGTTTCCAAATCCGACTGGGAAAAAGCCGCTCTCGGAGATTTGGGCCTTAATTCCATGGAACAAATTCTGTGGAATACTCCCGAAAAAATTCCGGTCAAGCCGGTTTATACCGTAGAAGATCTGGAAGGTATGGAACATCTTGACTATGTTGCAGGAATTCCTCCTTACTTGCGCGGTCCTTATTCCACGATGTATGTTCAACAACCTTGGACCATTCGCCAATACGCCGGTTTTTCCACGGCGGAAGAATCCAACGCGTTCTACCGTAGAAACTTAGCCGCGGGACAAAAGGGGCTTTCGGTCGCGTTCGACTTGGCGACTCACAGAGGATACGATTCCGATCACGAGCGCGTGGTCGGAGACGTAGGTAAGGCAGGGGTTGCGATCGATTCGATTCTGGATATGAAGATTCTATTCGATCAGATTCCTTTGGATCAGATGTCAGTGTCGATGACGATGAACGGCGCGGTGATTCCTATATTAGCGTTTTATATCGTAGCCGCGGAAGAACAAGGCGTGAGCGCCGATAAACTTTCGGGAACGATTCAGAACGATATTCTCAAAGAATTCATGGTGCGAAACACATACATCTATCCGCCTGCACCTTCGATGAAAATTATCGCGGACATTTTCAAATACACTTCCGACTTTATGCCCAAGTTCAATTCGATTTCGATTTCGGGATATCACATGCAGGAAGCCGGAGCGACCGCGGATATAGAACTCGCCTACACTCTCGCAGACGGTTTGGAATATTTAAGAACGGGAATCAAAGCGGGAATGGACGTGGATACGTTCGCGCCTCGTTTGTCTTTTTTTTGGGCGATCGGAATGAATCACTTTATGGAAATCGCAAAGATGAGAGCCGGACGCCTTCTTTGGGCCAAACTCGTAAACCAATTCCATCCTAAAAACCTAAAGTCACTCGCTCTTAGAACGCATTGCCAAACATCGGGCTGGAGTTTGACCGAACAGGATCCGTTCAACAACGTCGCAAGAACCTGTATCGAAGCGTTGGCTGCCGCGCTCGGTCATACACAGTCGCTTCACACGAACGCGCTCGACGAAGCGATCGCGTTACCGACCGACTTTTCCGCGAGAATTGCGAGAAATACTCAAATCTTTCTCCAAGAGGAAACGAACATTCATCGTGTCGTGGATCCATGGGGAGGCTCGTATTACGTGGAATCTCTGACGCATTCCCTGGCGCACCGCGCTTGGGAACTGATCGAAGAAGTGGAAAAGTTAGGCGGAATCGCAAAGGCGATCGAGACCGGAATTCCCAAAATGAGAATCGAGGAAGCAGCCGCTCGCAAACAGGCTAAGATCGATTCCGGGAAAGATGTGATCGTAGGAGTCAATCGCTACAAGGCAAAAGAAGAAAAACCTTTAGATATATTAGATATCGATAATACTGCTGTAAGAGAGTCTCAACTCCGCAGACTCGCAGAGTTGAAGAAAAATCGAAACAGCACAGACGTGACGTCCGCGCTCGACGCGATCACAAAATGCGCCGAGGGCGCCGAAGGAAACCTTCTCGCGCTTGCAGTGGACGCGGCCCGCAAACGAGCGACTCTCGGGGAAATTTCGTACGCTATGGAAAAAGTATTCGGAAGATACCAAGCCACAATTCGTTCTATCTCGGGCGTTTATTCCTCCGAAATCGAAGACGATCCGGATTTCAAAAGAGCGAAAGAACTTTCGGACCAATTTTCGGTTTTAGAAGGGCGCCGTCCTAGAATCATGGTGGCTAAGATGGGACAAGACGGACACGATCGAGGCGCGAAAGTGATCTCCACAAGTTTTGCGGACATGGGATTTGACGTCGATATAGGACCACTTTTTCAAACTCCCGCGGAAGCCGCAAAACAAGCGGTGGAAAACGACGTGCACATTCTCGGCATTTCCAGTTTGGCCGCGGGCCATAAAACCCTCGTTCCTCAAGTCATCGGAGAATTGGGAAAACTCGGAAGAGAGGATATTATGGTCATCGCAGGCGGAGTGATTCCTCAACAAGATTATGATACTCTTTACAAGGCAGGGGTCACCGGGATTTTCGGACCGGGAACAAAAATTTCCAAAGCCGCCGTAGGTATTCTGGAACTTCTCATTCGAGATTTGGAAACTTCTAAAGTAAACGCCTAAAGGAAAACGAGCCTTTGAGTTCCGAAGAACAATCGGAGATCCCTCCTATAAGCGCGATCAATCAACGCCTGGGAAGACTGAATAGAACGCTACCTTCCAAGGAGGAATTCATACAAGGAATTCTTTCCGGGGATAGGGTTATCCTCGCCAGAGCGATTACGCTTGTCGAAAGCTCGCGTGCCGATCACAAAGAACTTGCGGAAAAGATCATAGACGCTTGCCTTCCTCACTCCGGTAAATCTGTCCGAATTGGAATCACTGGAATTCCCGGAGTCGGTAAAAGTACATTCATCGAATCCTTCGGAATGTATACCATCTCTCAAGGAAAAAAATTAGCCGTATTGACTATCGATCCATCGAGTCAAATCTCGGGAGGAAGTATTCTCGGAGACAAAACGAGAATGTCCGAACTTTCCAGAAACGAATCCGCGTTCATTCGCCCTTCTCCTTCCGGCGACTCGTTAGGCGGAGTCGCTCGAAAAACGAGAGAAACGATTTATCTTTGTGAGGCGGCAGGCTTTGATACGATCTTTGTGGAAACCGTCGGAGTCGGACAATCTGAAACGGCGGTTCATTCCATGGTGGATTTGTTTTTGCTTCTTCTCATCGCGGGCGCGGGAGACGAACTCCAAGGAATCAAACGCGGAATTATGGAAATGGCCGATTTATTTGCTATAACAAAAGCGGACGGGGACAACAAGACAAAAGCCGAAACGACCAGAACCGAAACCCAGTCTGCGATTCATTTTTTCCCAACAAACGAAAGCGGATGGATACCGAAAGTGCTCACCTGTTCCTCTCTTTCGGGAGAAGGGATTTCCGAAATATGGAATCAAATTTTAGAATATGAGAAAATTCTAAAGTCAAACGGTTATTTCGAAATCCGAAGAACAAATCAAGCAAAGTATTGGTTAGAAGAAACCGTGTCCGAACATCTTATGGAAGATTTCAAGGCTCAAATGAAAAATCTCTACAAAGACATGCAAGAGAAAGTAAGCCGCCATCAGATCAGCTCCTTTCAAGCGGCTGAGAAATTGATCGCAGAATATCGAAAACTTATTTAAGAATAGATCGATTTGAATTTAAAGTTCCATTCCGATTCGCTCTCGAACTTTTCCATTTTGGCCGGTCTATGTTCGTTTTTTTATCAACATTCGTTTAACGGATTGCTGAGATTAGCGATAGGCGCGGCTCATTGAGTGCTTACGAGAATATTTTTTTACGCAGCGTCTCAGTAAGATTATTTTCCCAAATCAAGAAATACAACTCGGCTTCAGCAAAAAAGACTGAAAGGAACTTTTATAAAACAGCAATAAGGATCCGCTTATATGAATAAATTATTTTTCGAAAACGTTTTGTTTTTCCAAATGAGGCACAAAAAATAAATCTTAAATTGAGTGAAAATCACCACATCTGATTGAAAGTCAATTCAACAATCGAAATCTATAATATTTAAGCCTAAAATTCTTCTTGCGCTGGCATATCCCATAAATGATACCAGTAAATATAGTGTTCTATCGAATAATTAAGACGCAAAACTAATTGGAAATAAATTAACTAGGGTTGCAGGTGAGTAATTGTGAAAACTTTTCAAATTCTTTCTTTATTTTTTATATCTTTGATTTTGTTCCATTGTGCAACTTCTTCCGCTGGAATCGCGACAAGTAACATCCCAATTGCGGATCGTAAATATAAAGTGATCGATCCTCCTGTGGAAGGGCATAAAATCTGGACTACGTTCGATATCGCAATTATAGGAATTCCCCTCTCTGAACCTCCGATCGACAGCATAATAACTACGATGTTGGCCGAAAAAGAAGCGGATGCTTTGATTAATATCCGTTATTGGACCGATAAATACATTTTTCTTTTCCTCACCGTCAATAGGCTTCATATCAACGCGGAAGCGATCAAATTCGAGGATCAACTCAATGGCCAGAACGCCAAAAAAAGAAAATAAAGATTTGACGCAGCAGCGAACTTTCAAGCAACCAATTGCGAATGTTACATTGAGTCCGGAAAGCTGCAATTTAGGGAAAATCCCCGCTTCGAATTTTTTTTCGTTTCAAATCGGTTTCTTTGCGATTGTCCTTTTTTTCGTCTTTGGAAATTGTATGGGAGCTACTTTATTCAAACCGGGCGGACGCGTTCGTTCACCGGCTCTTTACGATTCAGCAACGATTATACGAACTTCCGAATATGATATCTTAGAAGAATCGGAGGGTGAGTCTTCGACGTTCTTCCTTTTCGGAATGATTCCTATTACAAATCCGATTAGTATCGACTATGCACTCAGCCAAGCGGTGCAAAAAGTTCCGGGAGGAAAAAGTCTTATAAATATCAAGGTTTGGCACGAAACACACGTTATGTTTCCTCTTGGGACCGTTTCCGTTCTGAAAATCAAAGGTAGCGTAATTGGAAACAAAGAGGAAGCGAAAAAAGAAAGACTGAGATTGGAATCAGAAAAGAAGGAATCTTCCGCAGATCCTACTCCTTCGAAAGATGAAAAACGAAATCCGAATTCCTCTTCCGGAGGAATTTCCGTGGGAGGCACCAAAAAGGATTAGTATGTTAGAATATTCTTTAGTAAATTCTGTAAATTCGACCTTAGCCAAAAAGAACACTTTCGGACGAAGATTTGTACTTTTACAACGTACTTTTTTGGGATTTTTTTCCATTTTGATCCTGGCGGCTTTTTCGCAAAATTGCGTAAAATCAGAGGTTGTTTCGGCGGGAGATTCTCAGAGTCAGATCTATGCCGCCGCAAATTACCTGAGCAATAAATGTGGAAATCCGATTCCCACCCCGATGCCGTTCACCGTGCAGAGCATCCAACAAAGGAATTTGGATATCTGCACGATCGCAATTACCCGTTCGGAGTGCCCTTTTGTTTCGTATCCTTTGGCTTGCGTTCTAATCTATGTGGACAATCCCATCGGCGATATACCTTGGTATATAAACTTTCAGGAAGTATTCGTAAAAATTAAATTATAGCAAGGCAACGATGAAAATCATTAAAACCATATTAGTCATTCTTCGTGCCGTATCCATTGAACGATTCGTAACGTTGAAAAAACGAATTTCGTTTTTATTTCTTATCTTTCTTACTGTCCCAACTATGGAAGTATTTGCGGAAGTCTCTTTCCGTGCCCGCGTTTATTCTCGTAGTAAAAATTCGGGAGAGGCAAATGTGAGGGTTCTGCTTTCTGAAACTAAAAAGTTCTATCAGACCGATGCGGAAGGATATTTTCAAGCGGTGGCCCCTTCTTCCGGTGCTTATACGTTTCGCATTCTAAAAGATACAGGATTTCAGGAAGTTCGCAAGGAAATTGGAGAAGGTGAGGAACTTGTCATTCTTGATTCCGATCAGTCTTCCAAAAGTGGAAGCGGCGGCGGTTCGAAAGGTTCAATCAACGTAACCGGGGAGAAAGAAAAACAACTCATGTCTCGCACCAAACTCCGCTATGAGGAGATCAAGCGGATGCCCGGTACTTTCGGAGAACCGCTCCGTTCGATCGAAACAATTCCCGGAGTTGTTCCTGTTTCCGCTTTCGGGGGTGGTGCAAGTAACTACTCCTTTCGAGGCGCCGATCCGACTACGAATCTTTATCTTTATGACGATCTTCCTATTTTATACCCGTTTCACTTTGACGGTTTGACCGCTACGATCAACGGAAACTTAATCAAATCGATGGACGTTTATACGGGAGTTCTCCCCGCAAACTTCAACAACGCGTTAGGGGGGGTAATCGAAATCGAATCTCCCGATAAAGTGGAACGATCCAGCGGAAATTTTTTGTCTTCTCTCTGGGCCGCCTCCGCAAATTACCAAACCACTTTTGCAAACGGAAAAGGTTATATCCTAGGTGCTGTGAAAGTCGGTTATATGGATAAAACATTTGAGACTCTCGGAACGATTACAGGTGTTAGCTCTCTTCCGGATGGGGTGCGTTTGCCGCATTATACGGATTCTCAAGTGAAAATGGTCTATAATTTCAACGATAAGCATCAGATTTCATTCTATTCTTTGACCGCAAAAGATGATACTGCGTTCAATCCTCGTACCAAACGACAAAATGATCCCACCAAGGACCAATTTGCCGAATATTCGGGTGGAAATCTTTCATTAGGTCAAGGTTATCGCACTCAAGCCTTACGTTATATTTGGAGACCTTTCGAAAAATTCGTCAATCGAATCACTTTGATTAGCTACGATCCATTTGTGGATTACAATGTTTTATTCGGCTCCTTGAAAGCGAAACAAAGAGCAAGCGGCGCTTACACCGGGATTCGACAAGATGCTTATTGGGATCCCAATAAGCATCTAACTTTGGAATTTGGTTCCGAAATGCGACTCCTCAACTATAGAACTTCGGGTAACACAATCCAACAAACCGATCCGAATAATCCCGACCCAAATCCGTATGATACGGTAACTCCCGACTTTAAAACCGTTTCGGACACAAACCGAGTACAAAGCAAATACTACAATGCTTATACAACGATGAAGATCAAATTCGGCGGCCTGCTTATCGAACCCGGGGCGAGATACGATTATATTCCTTATATCAAAAACGGCGCGCTTGGTCCGAAGGCACAAATGTCCTATAAGTTCGAAGAAGGTCCCCTCAAAGGAACTACCATTTTCGGAGGTGCGGGGAATCATTTTAACTTTCCATTGGACACACGTTTTTCCGAACAAAGCGGAAATCCTCACCTGAAATTTCAAAAAGCCTTTAAATACGGCGGTGGGGTCGATCATCAGCTCAATTCCAATTGGCAAGTGAAAGGTGAAATTTTTAAACAGGAATTTTCCAGCTTAATCGTAACCGATCCTTATATTACGGAAATTATCGGAACGAATCCGGATCAGTACGGAAAAGTCTTTCAGCCTTACGTTGTCAATAAACCTCTCAATTATTCGAACAACGGATCCGGTCATTCTCGAGGTTACGAACTCTTAATCCGTAAAGTTGCCACTCCTGGAAAGAGAGATTGGTTCGGTTGGATTTCCTACACATGGTCTCAAACATTCAGAAATCCTAATATTTATAAACCCGACGGAATCATAGCTCCCGTTGCTACCGGGCCGGAACAAAGATTGCTCGCTCAGTCTTATCATAACTCGAAGGAAACCTTGTATGATTACGACCGTACTCATATCATCAACATAGTTTTCGGTTGGAAATTCAGCCAGAATTGGCAGCTTGGCGGGAGATGGTCTTACTTAACTTCCATGCCAGTCACTCCGATCGTAGGAGACGACGGCGGTAGATTTTCTAATCCGGCAAACAACCAAACGATCTGGGCGCCGATTTCGGCAAACAATCCATATCTCGCCGACTACATCAATACGAAGCGACTTTCGGATTATCACAGATTTGATGTCCGAATTGATAAATTCTTAAATTACGAATGGGGCTACGTAAACACATTCTTAGAAATTATCAACGTTTATATGAGGCAGAACGTTTCCGGAGAAGCTTTCAACGTTACGCGTCCTTATTCTTCCACAAACCCGAAACCAAATCCGACATTTGGGACTATCGCATTGCCGGGCGGCGTAGTGATTCCGTTTTTTAACATAGGAATCGAGGTGAAGTTCTAATGAAAAAGAATCCTTTCGCTATTTCGTGGAAACGAATCGGAAACTTTTCGCACTTCCTACTTGTATTCCTTTTAATTTGGGATTGTAATAATTTTCCGAACGAAAACGATAATTTCAACAGAGAAAACGAAAAAAGAGTCCTTCTTCAATATTTACTTTTGTCTCCGACGGACCCGGTTGAATCTTGTGTCACATCCCTACAAGCGGCTCAAACTTGTCTGAACAAAACCCCCGATTTACCAACCCCGCTTTCGGAAACCGCCATCGTGACCTTGTTTAGCAATGGGAACACATCACTTGGAACGTATCAGGATTTTTGTAGTGTTTTATTAAACTCCTCCACGTTCGCAAAATTTACGAATAGAGCCAAAACCTGCGTAATGAATTGCAATCGATCTTATTGGTTGAGTAAAGATTCTGCGGGAACCTGCGGGGAAAGCGGACTTTCTCAGATTTCAGGATTATCTACCGGAACCTTTTCTTGCACAAAAACTTGTGTGAGTATTTCTGGAGAATAAAAAATATTGTTTTAAAGAGAACAATTACGATTTGAGACCTTATCGGTTTTATAAAATAAAGTATATTAGAGGATCCAATTATGACTATGTTTTTAGTTGAATACGGCGAGACGTTCATTTTTATTGTCATGCTCGTAGCGAGCATTATCGCTCTTGCAGTAGGAACGGAAAGAATTCTAATTTTTCGCAGAAACCTTAGAAATACTGACGTAGTTCTTCCTATTTTAACCTCTGAAATTAGAAAGGGGGATTTTGGAGCCGTAAAGACTGTGGCAAGTGAAAACCCAACAAATATATATGCAAAGTTTTCCCAGTTTTCCACAGAAAATTACGAAGTCGGCCACGAAGCCCTCTCGGAATTGCAAGAAGGTAAGATCATCGGAGAAAGAATTGAACTCGAAAACCACCTTCCGATTTTAAACACGTTAGGAAATAACGCACCATTTATTGGTCTGTTGGGGACGGTTCTTGGCGTGATCAAAGCTTTCTACGGACTGGGAACGTTAGGAAGCACTGGAGCTGAATTCGTAATGAGAAGTATCTCTACGGCCCTTCTTGCAACCGCCGCCGGATTAGGAGTTGCAATTCCGGTCGTAATGGCGAACAACTATTTTACTCGTAAATTAAAGATCATTCAGGCAAATTTGGAAATTCTTTCAAAAGAGTTTCTTGCAAGTCTTTCCCGTAAGAAATAAACTTATAAGGAGAAGGTAAAAAACATGGCAGGTTCTGCTCCCTCCGGCGACGGAGAAGAAATAGGCAATATTAATATCACTCCGATGGTGGATGTGATTCTAGTTCTTTTAGTAATCTTTATGGTAACCGCTAACTTCTTAAAAAAAGAATCCATCAATATCAATCTTCCCAAGGTTTCGGCGGCGGATCCGAATGTAGCTCAATCGGTTCAAGTCGCTCTGACCAAGGACGGGAAAATTCTGATAGAAGGGGCGGAAGCTTCCATAGAAAAATTACAAGCTCAGCTTGAAAGAGATTCTAAAATTAAACCGAATATGCGTCTGACTCTTTCAGCCGATTCTTCTCTTTCATATGGAAAAATCGCGGAAACGATGGGAGTGATTCGTAAAGCTGGAGTTACTAGAATTGCGCTTTCGGTAAAACGTTAAGGGAAGCGGGAAAGCAGAATGGTAAGCGTTGCTGAAATTAAACAAAAGATCGTTCGATTCGGTTTGTTCCGATTTTGTCTGATCGCGTCCTTTACTTTGCATTCACTTTCAATCGGAATTTATTTCATCGCGACCTATATTCCCGATGCGGAAATCTCTTCTGAGGATTTGGATAATCAGGACGTGGAAGTGGATTTAGAAGACATCCCTCCCGAATTGATCGGCGGGACCTCTTCTCCCGCTCCCGTTGAAAAACAGGAATGGGTGGAAGGTTCCAACAAAAATGCTGATGACCCAATCGATGAAGATCTGAATCCGAACGCTGTTTCCGGAAACGGAACTGACAAAGACGGATTTCTATTTTCTTACAACGGAGATAAAACTCCGACTCCGATTATCGATTTTGATTTAAGAGATTTTTTCCCACCTCAAGCAAAATCCGCTGGGATCGTAACAAAACAAGTTGTAGTCATTGTTCAAATCGACGAACAAGGAAATTTACAAGGAGCAAAAGTCGCCTCCGGAAAGGCTGGCTTCGGTTTTGACGAAGCGGCGCTTAAAATCGTCAAATTGGCGCGTTGGAGTCCTGGATACGTCCAAGGAAGACCGACAAAAATGTCGCATCGGGTTCCGATTCATTTCAATCTCGAAGACTGATTTTATTTCAAATTTCAGCTCTTCGAGGTTCCTGCTCAAACAATACGTTTTCCATTCTTTTCAAGTATCAGAAGTTCTCTTCTTTGAAATTTAAAAAATTCCTTGCGGAGTCAAATTGCAAGTTCATACTTCATTTTTGGCTGAAAAAAATCAGCCGATGGAGACAAAGATGAATTTGAAAGCGTTTGCTTGGATCGGTTTACTATTTTTTACTTTGCCGCTTTTATCGGTACCCACTCCCCCTACCCTCGAACATCAGGTTAAAAATTCCGATTACATAGCTCTCACTCGAATTACAAACGTTCGCGAAAAAAAAATTTCCGAAACTTCGATTTCCGTAATAGCTACGGTTGAAATTTTAAAACCCTGGAAAGGCGGAGAAAAGCTTCCCGCCAAGTTTGAAATCGGATTTATGATTTTTCCGGAACTTTTAGGAAAATGGCTGAAAGCCGCTCCTCCCGAAGGGGATTACATTCTATTCTTAAATCAAAAAACAATCAAGGATAGCAAAGGGAACGAATCACAGTTGATTACTCTCTACGAACCCCATCCCTTTGCGTTTAAAGAATATTCCAGAGAAACGGAAGATAAAATCCGAGAAGTAGTTCAATCCCAAAAAGGGAATTAATAGGAAAACATATGAGAATTTTAAAATATTCTATTCTAACATCGATTCTTTTTTCGCTCGCTCTTAGCCCGGTTTTTGCGCAACCGTTGACTCGTTCTTTGGGGATGCAACGGGAATCCTCCGAACTTCTTTCCTCGTTAAGGGACACGAATCCGTACGGAATTTCTCACAGAGGGCTCGCTTCAAACGTGGACCTTTCTCCTTCCATGCCTCCTGTGGGAAATCAGGGGGAACAAGGCAGTTGTGTCGCTTGGTCCACCGCCTACGCGACTAAGAGTTTCCAAGAATATATCGAAAGAAAAGGTTCCAACAAGGATTGGTCTCTTAGAACCCCCGAAGGAAATCCGAATTACAGCAAAATCTTTTCGCCCGCGTTTATCTACAATCAAATCAACGGAGGAAGAGATAACGGATCCTTGATCTCCGACGCAATGCGCGTAATCGTGGAAATGGGAGCGGCACCTTGGGAAACAATGCCCTATAATTCCGCCGATTACAAAGCTCGTCCTTCTCAAGCAGCAATCGACGCCGCTTCCAAATACAAAGCCAAAGAATTTTTAAGAGTGAAAACGACGGACATAACCGAAGTGAAAGCGCAACTTGCGGAAGGTAAGCCGGTTGTCGCAGGAGTTTTGGTTTATGAGAACTTCTTCAATCTGAAAGGAGATCAGATTTACAAAGAGGGTTTAGGCAAAACCTACGGAGGACACGCGATCGCAATCGTCGGTTACGACGATTCTAAGAATGCCGTAAAATTCATCAATTCTTGGGGAACGGATTGGGGCGACCAAGGTTACGGTTATATAGACTATCGTTGGTTTACTCGAATTTGTCAAGGCGCCTTCGTAATGATCGACCAGATTGAAACCGTCAGCGATCAAGGAAAGCCGGATTCCAACACTCCCGAACCCACTTCGATCGCGAGTGATTCCAATCCAGTAGCGCCTTCTTCCATCACCGCTTCTCAAGGAAGTTTTACGGATAAGGTTTTAATCAACTGGGAAGTCGTTCCGAACGCAGTCGGATACGAAATTCATAGAAAGGGTCCGGGAGATTCCGATTTCGGGAAGATCGGTTTGGCGAGCACGAATAGCTTTAACGATGACGGAGTTCAACCGAATCTCGCCTATAGATACAAGATTATGACTTTAACGGATTCTTACGCTTCCGATTTATCTCAGGGCGAGGTAATCGGATTTGCAAAAACGGAAGAACTAAAACCTCCTCCCAAAGTTTTGGGGGTGAAAGCGACACAAGGTCAATACGACAACAAAATCGAACTCACTTGGGAGCCGGGAGCCGCTTCTTCCGAATACCAAATCTTTAAATGGAATAAGGCTCAGAAGAGATATAATCCGATCGGGAACTCCAAGATCAACAGTTATGCGGATCATTCCGCGGCAAAAAAAGGTATTATGGAAATCTATGTAGTTTCTGCTAAACTTAGCGGAAAAACAGGAGAACCTTCCGATGCGGTGAGCGGTTTTACGGCCCAACCGAAGACCCCTCCCGCAAAGCCGTTGGGACTAGTTGCTAGCCGAGGTTCTTATCAAAATAAAGTGGAATTGAAATGGCAAAAAGTTTCCGGAGCTTCCAAATATTTCGTATTTCGATATGTAAAATCCGGTTGGATTGGAGGGGGAGCTTGGGAAAAAATTTCCGAAACGGGAGCGGAAGAATTCATCGATGAAAATCTGCCCGCTCGATTCGCATACTATTCCGTAACAGCCGTAAACTCGGAAGGGAAAAACGGTCCGTTCTCAAGTTTTGCCTACGGATATACCGATCCCAACAAACAAAGGGGGGTAAAAATTACTTCTCCTGAAAACCTAAAAGGTGTTCTAGATACAAAAGCGGCTAAGATAAATCTGACTTGGGATAAGACGAAAGAAGCATCAGAATATTATGTTTTTCGTAAGAAAAGAGGAGAATCAAAATGGACTTTTCTCGGTTCCGCGGGAAACAAAAACGATTATGTGGCTGCCGTTCCGGAAAAAGAAACTTTATTTCTTTATTCTGTGACTTCAAAAACCGATCTCGGGGGAGAAAGCGAAAATTCCCTTCCCGTATCGGCTGTAATCTCCGCCGCAGTTACCGCTCCTAAGAAAAGAACCTTCGGTGGAGATTCCACTTTGGAGAAATTCAAGGGACCTTGGACCGCAATGGCCTGGGACGGAAATAACGGAGTAAGTCAAGTGCTTTTAGAAATCGAAAGTCAGGATAATATCAGCTACACCGTAAAGTTCAATAAAAAGAAAATCTTCGAAGGCAAATACGTAGAAGAATCGCCGATCATCGACAAGGACGGAAAATTCAAAATAGAGATCGAAAAATCGGGGGATGCTCTTTCGGTCACGATGAAAGACGTATCGATTGTAAGTCAAAAATCCAACTTGTCTTTCCTAAAAGAATAAGGAAATCGTTGATTAGGAGTTAGTAATATTTTACCTCGCTAATCTCTCGTGAGTCGGAAAAGTGATTGAAATCATGGTGGTTAAAAAAGCGGGAATTTTTGTGGGAACTCCCACAAAAAGATACCTTCTGTTTACAAAGTTATGATTTTGTGATAGAAAAAGTTTCTCAGGTTTCTCCGCCACCATGTCGCCAGTTCATACATCAGGAAAACTCAGGCACAACGCTTCCTAACATAACGTGAGTTCGGTGTAACAAAATGCGAAAGCGATTCTATGTTATGACCTGAATGCCGATCCATAGAGAGGCATTCACTGAGTTAGCCGATCCATAGAGAGGCATTCACTGAGTTTATTATGCAGCGACATTGAGTTTGAGCGCGGTCGCGAGAGCCATTTTATCTATGAAACTCGCGAGCTGCGACGACGACTCATAGGGAGTCGTTGCACTTTAGTTTCTTATTCGCCCGAACTTTCTTAGACCGAACTCACGTTAAATAGAACTTAACTTGCAGACAAGCAAGTAGAACTTTTAGATCTAACTCACACAAACCTTTATTTAAGAAACGAGTTCGAGCTCTTTTGCGAGTTTGAAGATATTTCCTTTTTTCTTTAGTTTGGAAAGAAGTTCTTCTGAACTCAAAATTTGATTCACGATTGTTTCCGGAAGATCCTGCATGTCCTCAAAAATTGCCTTATATTCTTCGACGGAAATCTTCTTACAAAATAGATTGGTTTGGAAATAATAGACTTGGTGTGTAATTAAGAAGTTTAAGGAATCTATGTCTTCCAAAGCCTCGGCTGTGATAATCGCTTCCCGATTATCCGAAAGTCTTCTGCAATAATCGATAAATGCTAAGTTATCCAAGAATTTGGTAAGATCCTGATTGGCCTTAAATTTAAAACTGATCGGATCGAGTTTGAATTCTTTAATCATCTCTCCCAGATCCAAAACAATCTGGTGGCTTTGGCTTTTGACTCCGAAATCATCTGCCGCAAAACTGATCCCGAAATTCCAGAATCTCTTGCATACGCTCTTGAGTGTGACATCTGTTTCTTCGTACGGCTTTTCAATTAATTCCATTCTTACGAGAGCCGGATTTAGATTTTGATTGAGAAGAAGATTATGAAAACGAGTTACTTTTTCGTCTGTATCAAACGTATCGATAAGAGTCTGCGGAGAAATGTTAAATTTTAAAAGACCGGGGGCTCCGTTACAACATACCGTCAATTTTTCCAAAATCAGAAGTTCGATTCGATTTAGATCCTGATAGTGAGGAATATCCCGAATAAGATCCGCATAACCCGAGTAAGCTTCTCCTCCGACAAATACCTCCCCTCCTTTCATAGAGTACGTATGCGCCTTGTGATTGTAGTAAATGATCGGCTGAATGACAGCATCCGCTTTTTCACCAGCGAAATAATCATTGACCCGATTGAGGTAAGTCCAACTCCAACGAATGAGATTGTCCTGCAAATTTTTGAGCGAAGAAACTTCCAATTCATGAAAGATTTCGTCCACATAAGAAATATAATTACATTGGGTTCTCGCAATTCCGAAATCGAAATTCATAGAACCGTTTTTGATCGAAACCTCTCTGAATCGTCCAAGAAGCGAATCGAAGTTTAAAAATCCGTTTGAGCCGCCGTTCATTTGAATCGGAGCGACTCCGATCAGCAGATTTTTTTTATCCCCATAACAGTAATAAGAATAGTGATTTTCCACACCGGGGCTCAGTTCCGATATTTTGATTGGAACAAGTTGTAAGAAATCAATAAAGGATAAGGATTTTATATCTTGAAACCGAAGAAGAACAATCGGTTTACCTCTGTTTTCGTTGATAAAGACGTTTTTAAACTGCTCAATTTTACCTTCGTCAAAGGATCGGATCTTCAGACTTTTAGAAGTTGTCATTTTAACCTTTACGATTCAAAAAATCCTACTGGATTTGAACCGATTCGTTCCAAAAATTCCAATAAAATATTTCTTTTAAGGATTTTCTTTGTAAAGTCTTAAAAGGAATATTTTCCGGACTCTAAAACTCCCGATCCCAAGTCCGATATTCTACGAAGCCCGGAACCGGTGTTCTGGATCACTACCTCGCCTACGATCGAAACTTTTTGATCGAATAGCACTTCCCCCTGAACAATGAGAGAGGCACAACGCGCCAAAGAAGGGATCTCCGGAAAAAGTCGATTGAAGTCCTGGATTCTCTTGTAGTATTTTTCATCCAGAGTAATCAATACTTCGCCTAATCCCGATTCCTTCCTTGCATCGGACATAGTAATCGAGTAGTTTTCCCAAAGATGATACGCGTCGGATCTCCGAGCAAGATAATCCTCACATTTTTTTACAGGAGTAAATCGATCCCTGGGAATAATAATCCCCTTGATCTTATTAAAATTTCGGATCGCGGACCCCATTGCGGTTTCAAGTTGGAGAACGTCTTTTCCTTCGATCGTCTTCGGATTTACGATCAGAGAAAGTTCAAAATTACCTTGAAGAATTTTTTCCCTAAGAGCAATCAAATCGATCCAAAGATTGTTGGTCGAAAAAGTTCTAAACTTGCCCAAACCTTCAAACTCGTGTATGTGTTCTTGAGGAACTTGAGCCGTTTCGAGAAGTTGATAACTCTCCAATTTTCCATGAACGATCCTTTTGTAGATCGCCCCGCCTTTTTTATCGGCAAGAGTTTTCGGAGTCATTTCCATACAGAATTCTAATTTTTCTTCCAACATATAAGAAAGAATTCCGGGATGTACCGTAGCTCCTAAATTATCCCCGTTAGATACAAACGCAACTTTGTATCCATTTGCAATGAGAGTGTCCAAAAATCCCGTCTCCAAAAGAGAAATCCAAATATCCCCGTGGCCGGGAGGACACCATTCATCGTCGGGATTTTTACACACAATCGGCGTTAGATTCTCTTTTAAAAGACGAGGTACTTTATGCTGTAAGAAAGAAGTCGGGAATTTTTGTCGGAACCCGATTCTTTTCAATTCCGTCTGACTTTCACTTTGCGTATTGAAACTATCCATCAGAATCAAAGGAACAGACACGTTATATTTCTTTTGAATGAATTCGGATTGTTTGGCGACGATTTCCAAAAAGGACATTCCGTCTTTCAATTCAATCAAGGACTTAGGACCGGAAAGCCCCATCGAAGTTCCAAGTCCTCCGTTCAGTTTGATAACGACCAGATTCTTAAGAATTGACGGATCCGGGACATTCTCTTTTTCAATTTGTTCGAGAGAGATTTCGTCCGTAACCGGGTCCAAATCGCCTACTTCCTCCCAGCGAACAATTCCAGTTTCCCCATTTCGAACCAGATCCGTTTTTTTCAAAAAGTCCTGGATGAAAGCGGAAGATAAACCTTCGGCAGCCATTTTCTTTTGGATTAGTTCATCCGCCCCTAATTTTATCGAATCCATCGAACCACCGATTTGCTATTGTATTGTTCGTCGAACTCTGTAAACTCAATCAGGAATTTCTCGGATGGGTTCGAAGGTTCGTAAAAAAGTTTCGCTCTTACTTCTTTTCCTTTGCCGGGAATCGCCTTAGGAACTTCCTCGTTTTCCGAATACAAAGGAAGAAAAACAAGATACGTATAGATATAAACGACAGTTTTCGGAGTTTTTTTATAAACCAAAACTCCCTTACCAGTTAAATCGCGTTTTAAAATTTTCGCATAAGGAACCGGAAATAACTTTCTCCAGGTTTCCTTGAAATTTTTCTCCATGCCGAAATGTGTCGGAATATTTGAATAGACAACGGAAGGCAGAATGAAAAAAATCCATAGGAAAAGAATCAGCTTCTTTGTTTTCATGAAAGACTCTGACAGTCTTATCTTTTCACTCCATAACTTCAAGCCATTCTCATGAAAAAAATCATGTCTACTCTTAGAACGTTTTTTTATTTCCTTTCCGAGATTTTAGAATTCATGTTTTCTTTAATTTCTTCGCTACTCCCCTCGAGTGCAGATCCGAGTCTTTCCAAAGGAGATATTTATATCGTAACCGGTTATCTTTCGGGAACTTTGTTTTATTCCAAGCTGTGCAAGGCTTTAGAATCGGAGGGATATCGACCTAAGATTTTGAGAATTCCCCCTTTTTTATTCAACACGAAAAAAGCTGTGGAAATTCTCGCAAAACAGATGGATCAAATTCCTTCTAAATCCATTCTACTCGCCCACAATACGGGCGGACTTTTGACTTTGTTGCTCCCGGATCGAAGCCGCCAAAAAATCAAAGGGCTCGTAACTTTAGGAACTCCGTTCCGAGGAAGTTATTTGTTCTCCCTTTTTCCCCTAAGCGGCTTGCGTTACGGTTCCGAATATTTGAAAGAACTCTTTAAAACTTTTTTATTCATGGACCGTTTTCATCCTCTTTCACCTTTAAAAGAATTTATCTTTCTTCCCGCTTCTTCTTCCGTTTATGGCGAAGGAAGGGATCTTTGGTTCGATATTCCAGGAAACTACAATCAAGTTCGCAAAGCGGAGAATATCCGAACGATTTTGGAATTTCTTTCGTTCCATTATCCGATTGCGGCCGCGCGGGAATTTGAAAAGCAAACGATTCCTATCACAAAAGCTCAGTTACAAACATTTCAATCCGAAATTTTAAAAGGAAATCTTTCGGCAAAGAAGAAATCGGTGAAAGAACGCGCTTCGAAGTCAAAATCGCCCGTTAAAAAAAATACTACGGCAAAAAATCAAAAAACAAATCCGACTTCCAAAAGAAAAACGAAATCCGTCATAAATCCGCAGGTTGCCCGCTCCAAAACGAAAAATGTGCCTAAGAAAAAACCGATCTCGACTTCCGGTAAAAATAAATCAGTAGCGAAAAAAAATAAGCGTTAGGCGAAATATCTGAGAGAGTAGATTCTCGTTTTTCATAGATCACTCGTCCAAAATTAAGAAAACTAAAGCTACGAGTCTAATTCCGCGGAGTCGAACGGTACTGACCGTAAAGAGTATCGTCCGAATCAAAGACGGATTCCGATAAGGCGAGAATTTCTCCCGATTGAAGAGATACGACTCTCAGTTGGAGTAAAAACGTCTGATCGTTAAATTGAACCACTCCTAAAAGCAGAAGATCCGTCCCCGACAATTTCCCGATCTCCAGATTTTGATCTGAAAGCACCAATCCGGACTTTTGAAAACTTTGCTCGTCGATAAGTCGCCCCAATTGGGACTTTTCCACGAGTGCGATCTTTCCCGGATCATACATCTGCGGCAGAAGTTGAGAGGAAATCGTGGTTCCTAAAATGGTAACCAAACCGTTTTCATTTAACAAAGGGAGAACGGTAAGCTTTAACGCGCCTTTTTTTTCGGGAAAATAAGCTTGTCGGTTGACGTTGATCTGTTTTTTCAACTCCGTAGAAACTTCCTGCAAAACCGCGCCTAAAGGTTTCGGAAGATCCTTTTTCGAAGAACGTCTAACCGAACAATCCGTGAAAAATAACAAAAGAAATAATATTATAAAAATAAAATGTTTCATTTAGAAATACTTAACCAAAGTGACTCGATTTCCCGCAGAATTGAATTTCACTACGTCGAAAGTGGAAAGTGCAAGCGCGATTCCCCTAGTCTGTAAAGTCGCATTTTCATTCGTTTTAGAAAAAGCATTTCGAACAATTCTCGCGTGATTGAATCCTTTCCCTTCGTCCGTAATTCTATAACCCACCTTTTGACTGGAAAGAAAATATTCCACGAGAATTTTTTTATCCCTATAATGCGGATCGTTTTGACGAGTTAGGATAAATTGAAAATAATTTCTACTTTTTAAGAATCTGGCCTTATCTTCGTTGGATATATTAAGATTTCCGTGTTCAATCGAGTTGATGAGCATCTCTCTCAGGCCCGTTCGAATCGAAAGAGCCATAGTAGGATTAGTAAAACGTATAAGATTAAATGTAAGTCTCTGACTCAGAAGTTCCGCGTTTTGAAGAGAATTGTTCATTGAAAACACGATTCTCTCCTCATCCAGAAATCTCCCAATCAGATCCCGATCCGGTTCAAAAGCTCTTCCTAAGATATCCCGACCGTATTTGTGCTCCAAAATTTGAAGACGAACCTGTAGCTCTTTGGGCTCTTTCAGATATTTCTGAATGAAATCGACTCGAAAATAAACTGGTTTTCTCGTGGAATGCAACTCTTCCATCCTTTCCATAACATACAATTTTTTGAATACGTCCTCCAAACTTCCCGTTTTGTACAACAGATCAAAAAAATTCTTACCGATCACGTCCTGCGGTTTAAAACCTAAAAACGTAGCAATAGATTTATTACTTCCTGTGATCGTTCCGTTGAAATCCAAATCGAAAAGAAAATCCTCCTCGCCTTCGTATAAATTTTTATACTGAACCGCAGATTGTTCGTGTCTTTGTTTCAAAAGGCCTAAACTCGTCATCTGCATCTCTAAAGTTAAGGAAAGTTGTTTGATCCGATCTGCCAATCCCAAAGACAAAAGAGCGACTTCAATCGCGGATCCAATCTGTAGGCCCCATTGAGTAAAAAAGTTATCTGAAAACACTCCAAAGGCGCTCATCGCGTATAAAAAACTCCCCAAAATCAAAACGGACCAAGCCATTAGGAAAAATCGAGCTGGACGATGTCCTTTCCACACACATTGAAGGCTGTTAGTCAAAAGCAAAGTTAGAACGATCAAAAGAACAATAATACTTGAAATCACACTGAACGTATAAGCGAAAAAAGTTAAGGAACCAACACAACCGAGCCCGCAAATCGCCATGATCGGATAATAAAGTTTGTTCGTCATCGGAGTCATTTTAGAGGATTCTAAAAAGGATTTTCCGAACAAACACGCAGCGAGAAGCGCAGAAAACATAAAAAACGGAAGGCTTACGTTCCCCCATCCCGGGTGATTAGGCCATAAAAACTGAAAGGACAAGCCGTTTAGAGTCATCTGAAAAAGAATATCAAAAAATATAAATATACTATAATAAAGATAACTTATATCTCGAATCGTAATCAAAAGAAACAGATTGTAGATAAACATTACAAGCATCGTTCCGTAGTACAAACCGAGGACAGTATATTCTTTTGCGGTTTGTTCCAAAAATTGGGTCCGCGAATACGCGGATAAGGGAACGATGATTGAATTTCTGGATTCGATCCGAATATAATAGTCGTTTTTGGAAAGAGGAGGTTCGCTCAATTGAAATGGAAAATTCCGATTTTCCGCAAGCCTTGTTGCAAATGGAAGTTTATCTCCGGAAACCACCAGAGGCGAGGGCCCGTTTCGAACGGAATAAAACTGTAAAGAATCGATCAGACAATAAGAGAATAGAAGGACCCAATTTTTTGTTCTCTTTTCCGAATTAGAAACCGGAATCCGAACCCAAATCGTTGCATCGGAATATCCGAGGCTACTATTGAAAAGCGGAATCGATTTCCCAGATCGAAAGATATTTTGAATCTCGGGAAAAGAAAGTTTTCCTGATTTGTCTTCGTAATACGTTAGATACGGTTGAAGATTCCATCCTTTCATTACCGCATTCGGTTCAAATTCGGCAGACGACTCGGAATGAATCGCGAAAAAAGCCCCGGAACAAGCCAAAATCGAAATGAAGGCCTTAAATTTCCGAAGCCCGAAAATCACATCAATCCCTTAAGAACTCGGAATAAGTCTGCGGTTACAATGAACGTACCGATACTGCTGCCTATTTGAGGAAGTATAAACACGAGAAAAATACGAATCACGTTATTCTTCCAATATCCTTGCCAGTGTTCCGAATCTTGAGCGATTTTTTCGAAGTCCTCGACGAGAGGTTTACGCAACCAAGACTCGCATAACGCGGCAACCCAACCCGGTTTGATAATCGGATTAAAATTACCTACGGGAGCCGCAAGAAACGCAAGGATCACGGATAGGGGATGTGCGAGAGAAATAATAGCGCCTAACGCGGCAAGTCCGCCTTTGACTAAAATCCAACGAAGAACTAATTCCTGACCTTGTTGTCTGCCTCCGAAATAGAAAACCGTCAGAATGAGACCGAAGAAAATCCCCGGAATCAAAAAACCTTTCCAACGGTCCAGGACCACTTTTTGAGGTAAATGATCGAGACTGGAAATATCCCTTTCTTCCTGAACATGACTCATGATACCTTGCAAATGACCCGCGCCGACTACGGCAAAAATTTTCTTCCCTTCCTTTGCGGCGTCTCGAATCTTTTGAGCGAGATAGGAATCCCTTTCATCGATGATTACGTTTTTAATCGACTCGTAACGTTTCGGAAGTTGGGAAAAAAGATCCTTGAGAACATCTTCCGATTTCATCTCTTCGATTTTTTCCTCGGAGACATCCTCTTTCACGAAAAGAGAAGCCAACAATGCGGAAAGAAGAAACATACGATTGAAAATTCCGATGTTCCACCAGGCTCTTTTGAGAGTCGTTGAAATTTCCCGATCAATTGGAACGATTCTGGCGCCAATTTTTTCACCTTCGACGATCGCCATTCTCATCTCATCCCCAGGGCGAATGGAGTCTTTACCGAGTTTTTTTTGGAACGCGGAGAGAATAAGACTTGAAAGGAGAAGATACATCTTTCTTTCTTTAAAAACTTTGAATATATCTAATTTTTTCCAGTGCTCGTTATCCTTCAGAGAACGCATTCTGGAGTTACAAAGCTCAACGCAGACCGTGTCCGGCTTTTCTTTCCGGATGATTTTTTGAACCTCGTCTATGCTTTTTTGACTGATATGCGCAGTTCCGAGAACCGTTACGATCGCCTTGCCCAGTTTAAACGTTTCAATCGGTTCGGAGCCGGAAACTTTTCTTTTGTGTTCGGATTTTACCTTATTTTTAAGTGCCGCTTTTGCCATTCCAAAGGCAGTATATGAAATCAAGATTCGAGAGTAAAATGAAATTCTGCCGTTTTTAGATTCAAAGGTATCTACTTCTTCAAATTGACTTAAAAAAGTATTGAAGAATTAAGGAGCCTCCTATAAAGTCTTGTTACACTTTTATAACTAAAATGAACACCGGGATAACGGGATACAAATGCTGACAAAAGGATCAAAAGTAGTCAACGTAGGAATCGCCGATATGCAGGGAGCACAATCTCCCGAAATTTTGAGAACCACCTTGGGTTCCTGCATCGGGGTGGTATTTTACGCTCCCGACAAAAAGATAGGAGCAATGGCTCACTTTATGCTCTCCAAAGACCCAAGCGGAAAAGATTCACAAAAGAGTCCTTTCAAATACGCGGAGACCGCAATTCCTCTCTTGATCAAAAAAATGAGCGAAATGGGCTGTAACCATGGAGAATATTCGGTAAGACTCTTCGGAGGCGCCTCCATGTTCAAAGGAGTTCAATCCAGTTTTTTACAAAACATCGGAGAACAGAACATCCTGATCGCCAGAGCTATTTTGGAACAAAGTAAAATTCCTTTAATCTTAGAGGATGTCGGAGGGAACGACGGTAGAACTATCAGCTTGTATTTGGACGACGGCCGGGTTCTTTTAAAAAAAGGCGGGTTTGAAAAGTATCTCTACAAGGTCAGGTAAGAAAAGATGAAAGAAAAAATAGACCAACTTTTTTTAAACGACGCTCAACTTCCTAGAATTTCATCCGTAGTTACGAAAGTAATGCAAATGGTGCAAAAGCAAGATGTATCAATTCCGGATCTAGCAAAGGAAATTTCACACGATCCGGGTTTGACAGCCGATGTGATTAAACTTTCCAATTCAGCTTACTACCGAGCGGCAAAACCAATCAAAACCGTACAAGAATCTCTGATGACTTTAGGGATCAAAACGGTAAAAGATATCATTCTACTAACCGCGGCGAGAGGGATTCTTAAAAAAGATCTGAAAGGTTATCAAGTAGAAGCGGAAGACAATTGGATTCATTCTCTCACGGTAGCGGAACTTTCCAAAAGAATTTGCGAACAAAAAAAACTTAAAATCGGATTGGACCTCGCGTTTACCAGTGGTCTCTTGCACAATATAGGCAAAGTGATTCTTGCCGACTTTTTTCCCGCTGCAATCGCCAATCTTAGGGAGGAATTAAAAACTCATTCCGTTTCGTTCGAAGAATTAGAAAGAAAACATTTCGGATATTCCCACGAAGAAGTAAGTGAGAAATTATTAGAAAAATGGAATTTTCCAAAAGAATTGATTCACGTGTCACGGAACTACAGCCAACCCGAAAATGAAAAAGAATTTCAGGAATTAGTATCCGTGGTTCATGTAGCTCATTCGATTTCCATCGCAGCGGGAGTGGGAATTGACATCGCGGGCTTATCCACTCCGATTTCCAATAAGGCTTTGCAAATTATAGGAATCACCGACTCTGACGTACAAATGTACTATACGGTTCTTCCGGAAATACACAAACACATCCGCGAGTTGATTCAGGCTTGAGAAAAAATTTCGCTCTGATCGGCCCAAGAGGGGTCGGAAAATCCAAAATTTCTCGTAAACTTTCTAAAATAACAGGAATGCCCGTAATATCTACGGATATGATCGCGGTTTACGAGATGGGAGGGATTTCCATTCCGGAATTCATTCAAGAAAATGAAGGAGATTGGAGAACTTTTCGAGATTTAGAGTTCCAAATCTTAGTAAAACTCAAAACTTCCCGGGGAATTATCTTAGATTGCGGAGGTGGTATTTTATTTGATTTGGATACCAAAGGAAAAGAGGTCCCTAGTAATCGTAAAATTGACCTTTTAAAATCCATTGCTCTCGTTTTTGGCCTTTCCAAGCCTACGGAAGCTTTAGTGGAAAAGATTCAAAACGACCCTACTCGCCCCCCACTCAGTGCAATTAACTCCTATCGGAACATATTAGAGGACCGATTACCCCATTATCGAAGTGTTTCAGATTATTATCTTGAAATAGATGATTTGAAGGTAGAGGAAGTCTGTTCTAGAATTCTGCACAAAATTGAATATTGAATTGACACATTTTGGCGATATTTGGTTCTCTTTCTCCAAAGCTTTTAGAAAAAGAATATGAAAATCATATAAAAGCAACTAACGAGTCTCATTACTAAATTAGCAGGGAAGAAAGATGGCAGAATTGGACGTTCCAAAAAAGAACAAACACTCAATTGAAAGACTAATAAAGATTATCCGCCAGAGAAATTATAAAAAAGCTACGGCTTATACTTACATGAAATATAACTTAGATTTTCTCCATTTTACGGACAAACCTGCAGAAAAGATCACCGTAAAGGATCTGAACCGTTATATGGATCATTTAAGGAAGAGAAAAGTATCCTCCTCTACCATTCAGATCAACGTAAGTTCTTTGAAAATGTTTTTCGAAGACGTAATGAAAATGAATGTATTTCAGGATTTTCAAAGACCCGTACGGGAATATAACAATCCGAATGCGATCACTTATAAGGAAATGCAAAGTATTTTAAAAACCGCGTCATCAAACGCGAAACACGAGTTGATGTGCGGTCTGGTGTATTTCGGAGGCCTTCGGGTCGGTGAGCTGATCACCCTCCGATGGGCTCATTTGGATACAAAAAGAAAATCAATTCACATCAAAGTTCCGATTCTTTCGCAATCTAGAACCGTGGAAATTCCTGCGGAATTAGGGACTCTGATTAAGAAGTATGAAAGAGAAGTCATCTCTTCTTCGAACGCATATCTGTTTCCGGGAAAAAGTTCAGGATCTCATACGACGTCTAGAAATGTGGAAAGGATCATTTCCGAAATAGGCAGAAACTCCGGGATTTCAAGTCCAGTAACCGTTTTTACTCTCAGACACAGCAGAGCTCTGCATTTGATCGCCGACGGTTCGTCCTTGAATCACGTGAAGGATTTTCTAGGACACAAAACTTTGGCAAGTACCGAATCTTATTTACCGGTGAAGAGAAATCTAAGATCGTCAGTCAGGGAAAAATCAAGACAAGATGCCCTTAAAAACATTCGTAAAAAGTTTAGGACCAGTTAAAATACCCATCTTCAAAATTTTCCGATGTCGGTGTGTATCTTAAAACTTGTCTTGAACTCGAAAAGAAGCTACGATTGTTAAGTTGCCAATAACAAAATGCAACGGTCCTCGTACAAGATCTCTCTTTGGGAAGTTTATAGATTTTTAAACCGTGTTTCACTATTAGTAGAGTGTCCAAAATTCTGTGTCTAAACGCAAGATTTGTGCTCAAATTAACGGTATTGGATCAGTAAGAATCCGTCTCAAAAATGTAGGAACTACTACAATTTTAAATAACAGAAACCGTCAATACGACGGCTTCTGTGGAACCCACGTTTTTAGAAACTTGCCGGATCGTTTTTAAAGATATCTTTTTAAGGTTTTGGGCGGGCTTTTAAAGTAGGAGTTCTTACAATTCTAAGACTTGGGAATAAGTTCTAAAAACAAACAAACGAAAATTAAAATTCGAACATAGAAAAAATCAGGAGAAATGTTCCCTTAATCTTTGGTATAAACAAATTGTTTTTTTAAGCCTTTTTTCCGGAGAATTGGACCCAAGATTGCGGCGGTTGCAGGAAATGCGTTTCCGATCTTCGCAAGAATACCGCGACTACCAGGGATCAAAATTTCAAGCGGTCTTTTGGTAAGAACCTTATCAAGAATGATTTTAGAAACCTCTTCCACCGTTAAAATCCTACCCCCGGAAAAAGTCATCGAAGCCTGTTTATAATCCTTTTGTAAATCCAGCATTGGAGTTTTGATCGCGTCAGGACAAACGACCGTAACATAAACATTCTTTTCTCTCAATTCTTGAGCGATCGCAAGGGAAAAACCTCTCACTGCAAACTTAGAGGTGGAATACAAAGAAATTCCAGAAATCGGAGCGACTCCCGCCAAGGAAGCGATATTTACGATATGCCCCGCTCCTGCCGCTACCATTCTGGTTGCGGCCTCCCTTGTTCCGTACATAACTCCCTTCGTATTGATATCGATATGCCGATCGATATGATTCGGAGGGACTTCATAAATATAACCGGGCAATAAATAACCTGCAACATTGAGAAGCGCATCGATCTTACCCCATTTTTTGATGGCAAGATCCATTACTTTTTTCCAATCTCCAGGAGAAGTTACGTCGAGTTTGGAAACAAGCACCCGACTTTTTTCATTTTTCCAAGGAATCGCGAATTTTTTGAGCTCCTTCTCGTTGATATCCGCGATTAAAATCGAATGCCCGGCGGCAAAAGCTTCTTCCGCTAATTTTTTTCCAAGACCGCCCGCACAACCTGTGATGAATAAAATCATCTTTTTATTTCCCTTAGAGCACCGGGGAACCGAAAGATAAACTTCCGAAACTAAAGGTAGGGGCCGTTCCCGGAAACAACCAATAGCTTGTCATCTCTGAAGAAGGCATAACGTTGTAAAAGTCCGAATTTCTGGAAGAAATTCCCGCCATTTCTTTTTCCTGAACCATGGAAATATACTGTTCCAACCCGCTCTCAAGTGTGTTTCCGTTTAAAATAACTTCCATACCGGTCGCCTTTGCGTATTTCTTCACTCCCGGGATCCGGGACTTTAACGGAGAATAACTATCCGCACTAACCCCGTTTTCACTCGAAACAAAAATCCCTTCGGGAGTATGAGCCACAAGAGAATGGTTTCCTGCGGTATGTCCCGGAGTACTTATCAAAGCAACTCCCTGTCCCAACGAGACGTCTCCGTCCAAGATCAGAATCCGATCACTTGCAACTCCTCCGGTTCCATTCGGACAATACCAATCTGCTTGAGAAGGAAGAAGCCCCTGAACCGAATCCCATTCTTGTCTCATTACCAAAAGTTTTGCGTTTGGAAAGTAGCCTTTTTCTCCGTTCGCCCCCAACCATTTACGGATATCCTGTGTATGAAGGTGATCGTAAGAAATATAATCGACTTTTTCGGGAGAAATCCCCGCGTCTTTCAAACACTCTTCCACTGTGTTCAAAATCGGTGCGATGATCTTTCTTCCGATGGATTGAAACGGTCCGAAAGATTCGGAAAGTCTTTTGAAAAACGGGGTCTCCGTATTTCCATCCAAATCGGAAGGAGAAAACAAAAGCGTTTTGACGCCATCCGGAGTTTTATACTGGATGATGAATAATCGATTGAGAATGTGCATATACGGAGTTGGAAGACTATAAGCATTCAAAAGCGCATAACGTGTAGGATAAGGAACCCTGATTAAATCGTAAGACCTGTAAAAAATCACTTGAGGACCGGAGAGCATCTTCTCCCGAAACTTGCGAGCCCTTCTTCGAACGTCCTCCAAACGATCTACCGGATGAGGCAGATCTCTAGAACCTAAAAAATCGTTGATGGATCGAATCGAAGAATCTTTCTTCGTCTTGGAAATTCCTTTTGCCGTGGATGTTTTTTTTGCCATATTTTTTTAATCCCCTTGAATGTTTTAGATTATATTCCTAGTTTCGTTTTCGAAGGTGAATGGAAATCAAAACGGTTTGTATATCGCGACATACACTACGAGAAGGCCAAGAAGAGGAAATCCGAACCAAAACATTTTTCCCAAAGACGGTTTTTTATAAACCACTGTCAAAAGTCCGCCATATGCCAGCCAGATCGCAAATTTTGCGATCACCCAACCCGGCCAAGACCAGATAACTCCAAGTCTTGCCAACATTCCGAATCCGCCTAACAAAATTAAAAAAAGTCCGATTCCATGCGTAATCGCTACGATTTTGCGATTGGAAAATTCTTTCGTACCCCCATTCAGAACATGAAGCGTAACCCCTCCAAGCGCGGTAAACAATAGAAGAATTCCAAAAATATGAATCATTTTATAGACTGTATAAGAAATCATAAGCCAGTTTTTTCCTCATTTCAAATTGATAGTTAAAAAGATTTTTAAAGACAATCCAAATATTTCGACAACAGTCGAAATCCCTTAAGCGCCGTATCACGGAATCCAATCTTTAAGGAAGAACAGACTTTGGCAACGATTGTTTATAGTCAGAGCCTGTAGCAAAACCCTAGAATTCATAATCTTTGTTCCGACAACTACCTTGCTGAAAAAACGCTTGAAACCGGACTTCAAAGTCTGTGAGGTTGATTCGAGGAAAATCATACTTTTTGGATGTCCGGCTTCACACGCTTGGGGCCTCAATCCGAGACGTTCGATCGCCGCAACGCTTCGTTATTAAACGAGTCGTTTAGCTTTTCAGAAAGTGTTGAACCCGATCTAAAAATTGTAAGTAAACCGTCTTTAAATCTTTCCTGCTATTTTGAAAAGCGGTTGCATCTCATTTGAATTCGGTATTCTTACTCCCGGAGGAAATTTGAATGTCGGATTCAATGTTAGGAACAAATCTGCCCACGATCAGTTTGGAAAGTACGGAAGGTAAAAACGTCAAACTTCCGGAAGATATCGCCGGTTCTTGGACTCTTCTCTATTTTTACCCTAAAGACGATACTCCAGGCTGCACCAAACAAGCCTGTAGTTATCGGGACAATATAGGAGAGTTCAAAAAAATCGGAGCGAAAGTTTACGGAGTGAGTTTGGATAATTTGGATTCTCACGGAAACTTCATCCAAAAATATTCTTTGAACTTCCCTCTTTTGTCAGATCCGGATCACAAACTCAGCGAAGCCTTGGGAGTTTATGGTGATCAGGAATGGAAAGGTAAGGTTTTCAAAGGACTTTCCAGGGACTCTTTTCTAATTTCTCCGAATGGAAAGATTCAAAAGGTTTGGAGAAAAGTTGACCCGACGACTACGGTGGAAGAAACTCTCCAAGAGATTTCCAAAGTCAGCGGTACATGATTGTCTAAACTTCACTTTTCTATTCAAGAATATCAACTTACGGGACATTATCTTCAAGTGGACTTGGAAATAATGTCCTCCCGAAAAGAAATAACCCTTTCTCTTCCCGTTTGGTCCCCCGGATCTTATATGGTTCGGGATTATTCCAGACATATTCATAAACTCGAAGTCTTCGCTTTAGGGAAAAATAGGAAACGTCCCGAAGTTTCGCAAATCGGTCTCGATTCCTGGAGCGTTCGCTGCGAAGGGCTACCGTTTCGCATGCGTTATGTGGTCTACGGTTACGATTATTCGGTTCGTTCCAATTATTTCACAACCGAGTTTTGCCTTTTGCACCCGCCCGCCTTGTTCTTATATCCGAAAGACGAAAAAGTTTCCGAAATCACATTAGAGATCTCGAATTCTCTTCCCTTTGAATTCTGTCACTCGGGTTTAGATGGAAAAGGGAAAAAACGTTTTTCCAAAAATCTGGACGAGTTCTTGGACGCCCCCATTCTTTTATCCAACCGCGAGGCCATTGCGTTCCGTGCGGGAGAATGTGCTCACGAAATCGTACTCGAAGGAGAATTATCCAAATCCGTTCAGAAAACTCTGATTCCGGATTTACAAAAGATTACGGAAGAACAAATCCGCTCTTTCGACGGCTCGCCAAATGACCGTTATCTATTTATTCTGATTTTATCCGAAGGGGCTTACGGGGGTTTGGAACATTTCAATTCTTCCGTAAATATGTACGATCCCTTAAAGGCGATTTCAAAAGACGGATATCTAAAACTTTTGGAACTTTTATCCCACGAATACTTTCATCTTTGGAACGTAAAGCGCATCCGTCCGATCGCATTAGGCCCTTTCGATTATCAAAAGCCGAGTTTAACAAGAGAATTATGGATAGCGGAGGGAATCACTTCTTTTTACGACGCATATTTTTTAGTCAAAACCAAACATCTCAACTCGGAGTCGTATCTTACGAAAGTAATGGAAGATTTACTGAGTTTGGAAAAATCGGAAGGCGAATCTTGGATGAGTCTTGAGGATTCTTCGTTTACGGCTTGGACCAAATTCTACAACCGCCCGAACGACCCGAACGCAAATAATACTGGAGTTTCCTACTATGTCAAAGGAAGTATTTTGGCTCTGGCCATGAATCTTTATCTTTTGTCCGAATCCTCGGGAAATCATTCTCTTCTAGATGTGATGAACGAAGTGTATCAAACTTTCCATTTGGGAAAAAATCGGGGGTTTACAAAAATCGAGTTCTTTGAAGCGGCAAAAAAACGCACCGGAATCGATCTAAAATTGGAATTCGGCGATTATCTTGACAAACCGATTCCGATTCCAATTGAAAAATACTTTCACAAAATCGGTGTGAAACGATCGGATTCGAATGCGGAAGCGGAACTCGGTTTTGGAACCAGGGAAGAAAAAGGAAACCTAGTCATCCATAAGATCGATTGGAAATTCTTAGACCCTTCTGTGGACCTGAGTCAAGGAGACGAGTGGATCGCATTGAACGGAACACGGATTCATTCCGGAAATCGAAAGAATCTTTTGAAACAATTTAGAGCGGGCGAAAAGATAGAACTTTTGATCGCAAGAAAAGGGAAAATCCTCAAAAGGAAAATGAAACTTTCCAAACGATTTCAAACGAGCCAATTTAAATTGGAAGAACACATATCCGAAAATCAGAGAAAGTTACGGAATCTTTTTTTCGAAATAAAGTAACAGAACGCGCGATCCGTATGAAAATATTCTAAATTTTAATTTTTTCAAACCGCAGTGATTCCGCCATCAACGGCCCAATTTGCGCCGTTGATATAGGAAGAGTTTTCGTTTAACATAAAAGATACGACCCTTGCGATTTCGTAAGGATACGCGATTTTTCCGGACGGTGTCATTTTAATGATTTTTTGTCTATGATCGGAAACCTGATCTTCCCGAATTCCCATCGACGTTTCCATATAACCCGGACTGACCGCATTCGTAGTAATTCCGAAAGGACCCCATTCATCCGCAAGAGATTTGACAAAACCGATCAAAGCGTGTTTCGATGAGGAATACGCGACCGAATTTGCGGAACCGATCAGCGATAAGGAAGAAGCGATAAACACCAATCTTCCCAATTGCAAATTTTTGAATATAGGCAAAAGAAACTTCGCAATCTGAAAAGAAGAACGAATATTTATCGAATAAATACGATCCCATTCTTCCAGACTGACTTGGGTGATTTTATGATAAGGCCCTCCGTATCCCGCACAGTGAACAAAACCGTACGGAATCTGTTTTTGGATAGAAATCGCATTTTCCCATTCGCAGAGCGAGGAAATAAGTTCTTCGTCTTTCGTAAGATCCGTATTCAGGAAAAGTTCTCCCGATACAATTTCCTTCGGAGCCTGAATATCTAAATTGGTTACGGAATAACCCTCGAATATAAGAGATTCGACGATGGCCCTTCCCAAACCCCCGCTTCCTCCGGTAAGAATCACATTCCTTTTTTTGTTCGTTTCTTGATTTTTCGGAGACAATCTCTATAACCTCATACGGGCAACTGATTATTCTCTATTTCTAGATGACAGAGCAAGACACAAGGATTCTTTTGTTTCTCATGGAAAAACTTTTGGAAAGAGTCAATCATATCCTAGAAGCCCTTCCTTACATCACCAAATATTCAGGCAAGACGATCGTGATCAAATACGGCGGAGCCGCGATGGATAAGGCCGATCTCAAAGAATCTTTTGCCAAAGATATCGTTCTTTTAAAGTATGTAGGCATTCATCCCGTAATCGTTCACGGCGGAGGACCTGAAATCAACCGTCTCTTGGATAGTTTGAAAATTCCAACCGAATTCGTTCACGGACATAGAATTACCGACGCTCAGACGATGGAAGTTGTGGAAATGGTTCTCACCGGTAAGGTAAATAAACAAATCGTTTCTATGATCAATTCTCAAGGAGGAAAGGCTGTGGGAATTTCCGGCAAGGACGGTAATCTAGCAAAAGCAATCAAAGCTCCGATAGAGATCGAATTGGAGGGAAAGGAAAAACAACTCTTCGATGTGGGGCTTGTAGGAAGAATCGAATCCATAAATCCAGAAATTCTTCATAACCTCCAAAAAGAAGGATTCATTCCGGTCATTTCCCCAGTAGCGGAAAGCGTGGAAGGAGACAGTCTAAACATCAACGCGGATACTTTCGCCGGTGAAATCGCGGGCGCTCTCAAAGCGGAAAAATTGATTCTTCTTACTGACACGGAAGGAATTTTGATCGACGGAAAATTAGCGACCGGCCTCAACCGAGTTAAAGTGAAGGAATACATTCGAAAGGGAGAAATTTCAGGCGGAATGATTCCTAAGGTAGAATGTTGTCTGGCAGCGATCGACCAAGGAGTGAATAGAACTCATATCATTGACGGAAGAGTTTCTCATTCCATCTTGATTGAAATTTTCACGAACCAAGGCATCGGTTCTTTGATCGAATCATGATTGACACGATTCCTTTTTCGAAGAGGGCACGTTCGATTAACGTCAATTTGTACCGTTTTTCCGGAAGTTTTCGATCCGTTGAAACTCCTTGACAAGGAAAACTTTCCTTTGTTCAATGATTGAATTCCTTCTACAAAAAAATCCCAACACCCCTTTATGAGTGAAAGGCAGTTATCCTTATCTTTAATTTCCAACATTACGGCGAAAATTAACTCGACCGACAACCTGGAAGAACTTCTTAACATTATCATAGAAACCACAAAAGACGTCCTCAACACGGAAGGTTGTTCCCTTCTTTTGTATGATCGGGACGAAGATTGTCTCGTTTTCAACATTGCTAAAGGCACAAAAGGAGAATCCCTTACGGAATTGAAAGTCCCAAGGGGAAAAGGGATTGCGGGAATGGTTCTGGAGACATTAGAACCGGTAATCGTAAACGACGCGAAAAACGATCCGCGAATTTATAGAAACATCGACGAGACCGTGGGGTTCGTCACCTACAATCTTATCTGTGTTCCGATGAGCACTCAAGGGGAAATTCAGGGTGTATTGGAGGCGGTCAATTCCCTGGAAAGAAAAGAATTTACAAACAAAGACATTAAGGTTCTTCAATATCTTTCGGATCTTGCGGCAATCGCAATCCGAAATCGAAAACTGATTCGAGATTTGAAAAGCCGCGCAAACGAGCTTGATTGTTTGTTTCAACTCAGTCAGGCGATTTCGAATATCTCTGAGATGGATCAATTTTTCAATCTCACCGTAAATTCCGTTTCGGAAGTTATGGGAGCAGAAAGAGTTTCCTTAATCTTTTTCAACCCAAAGAACGGAAAATACGAACTCAAAAAAAGTATCGGCTTCAGTCTTAAAGAAGACGAACATTTCATCAACGAAAAAGAAGGCGTAATCCGCAAGGTCATTGAAACCGGTAAACCGATTCTAGTCCAAAACGCCTCATCTATCATGGAAGACTGTGTTCGTCCCGAAAGATATAAAACCAAATCCTTTATTTCCGTTCCGATCCGTCAGGACGGAAAAATCATCGGAATTCTAAATTCTGCGGATAAAAAATCAGGAAACAGTTTCGACAATGCGGATCAAAACGTTTTGAGTACAATCTCCAATCAGATAGCGGAGGCTTATAATTCCCTTCTTTCCAAGGAACAAAAAGAAAAACTCAATTCGATCCACAGAGATATGCAGATCGCTTCCCAGATCCAGGTAAATTCTTTACCAAACATTCCCAAGAAGATCCAAGGATTGGAATTGGAAACGAGTTACATCGCTTCGAAGGAAATTGGCGGCGACTTTTACGACTTAATCTATCATAATCCGGACGAGGTCAGCGTTCTTATCGCCGACGTTTCTGGAAAGGGAATCGCCGCCGCGCTCTTTATGGAATTTTCCAAAACGATCATTGCGGGAGAAGTTTCCAGAAATTCCTCGACCAGCATCAGTTTGATGAGCGCGAACCGAATCATCCAGGAAAAATCCGGTTACTTTATGTTCGTCACGGTGATGCTCGCAAGAATCAATATGGCAAAACGAAAGATTCGTTATTCCAGCGCAGGTCACAACGAACAACTTCTCTATAAAGCCAAAGAAAAAAAAGTAGTCAGCCTTTCGGGCAAAGGGATGCCTCTCGGTATCAAAGAATCAGAGATTGACGAACACGAGCTCGATTATTATTCCGGTGACCTTTTAATTCTTTATACGGACGGGGTCAGCGAGGCGATGAACGAATCGAACGAGATGTACGGTCTCGAAAATCTCACCAAACTCATCGAACGAAACGGAGATATGCCTCTTGGGGCCTTAAAGGAACTTATTATCGATACGACCGACGCTTTTCGAGGGGAGGCGGACCCTCACGACGATTATACGTTGTTTATGGTTCGTCTTCCTTAAAAGATTCATAAGAAAGCGTTGCATTGAGTTTCCTTTGAATTTGGAAAACGTTCCTCTATCAGAAAATTATACTTTTTGCAATATGATTCTTGTCGAAACTTTTACAGAAATCGCTACAAAAAACCCTGACATCTGATCCCTATCCACTGACTCCTAACATATGCGCAGGTTGACCCGTGGAAGCCAAAAGAGATCTCCAGAGAGTACTTCTGTCCGGTTGTAATACTTTTCTTTCTTGGATCGCGACGGAAATCGGAAGATGTATGAATACGTTATTCCACATTCCGACAACCATATCAGTTTTACCAGCCATCCCCGCATGAACCGCGTTTTGAGCCAGAAAACCGCAAAATACGGAATCCTCCGCATTAGCCGGAATCGATCGAATGGTATAACTCGGATCTATGTATTTGATGTTCACCGGAATGTTTTCTTTTTTGAAAAATTCAGTCATCGTATCTCTGAGGAAAAGGCCGATATCCCCCAGTTTCAGATTTCCGGAAGAATCTCTTTCTCCCGTCGAATCGAAAAATTTCTGCCCGGCTCCTTCCGCCACGATGATAACCGCGTGTCTTTTTTTTGGATTCTTTTTTTGAGATCTTCGAAAAAGGCCCCATTCCCGTAGAGGTCAAAATTCACTTCGGGAATCAAGCAGTAATTTACGTTTCTAGAAGCAAGAGCCGCGTTTACCGCGATGAATCCGGAATGACGTCCCATCAGTTTGACCAAGCCAATTCCGTTCGGCGCTCCTTTCGCTTCCACATGCGCACATTCCACCGCTTCCATCGCTTTGGAAAACGCAGTAGAAAAACCGAATGTTTTTTGTACGTAGTTGATATCGTTGTCGATCGTCTTCGGAATTCCAATGACGGAAATTTCTATCTTTCTTCTCGCGATCTCACCCACGATCTCTCGAGCGCCTCGGAGAGTACCATCTCCTCCGATACAAAAAAGCATTTTTACTCCGTAAAAGCTGAGACAATCCACCATTTCGATCGGAGATTGATTCCCCCTGGAAGAAGAAAGCATAGACCCACCTTCATCCACAATATGCGCGACTTTTTCGGGAGTGAGTTCGATCGGTTCGTGGGAATATTTTTTTACAAGTCCTTGATAGCCGTAGGGAAAACCTAAAACCCTGGAAACTCCGTAACGATAGTAAAGCTCCATCACTATTCCTCGAATCACATCGTTGATTCCAGGACAAAGACCTCCGCAGGTTACGATTCCGGCGGTCACTTCTTTGGGAGGAAAGTATATTTTTTCTCTAGGTCCGGCCTGCTCGAAAAAATCGGGACTACCTTTAATATAAGAATTCCAATCCTCTTCCGATTGAAACACAGTTTTGAATATCAACCTGGAAGAATCACTCGTGTAATATTCATAATTCGCGGGACTAGGTATCAAACATTCGCCAAAATTTCGAATTCGTGTTTCCATAACGGGACCTCACACAAATAGTTTCGAGAATCCCCGTAAAAATCATCTCATTTTGCAATTTTATACTGACAGTTCTGTTCTATTTCCATAGTCTTACAGATGGCACGTCTTATGAACGAAAGGAACTCCCTCATTCTATTTTTGTTTTTATTCGGAGTTTCGATTTTTTCGGTCGAGGACCCTTTGCCGAGTCCGTTCGAACCTTATCATCTTTCCCGCGATTTCGATCTCAATCGACAGAAGTATTTACAGGTAATCGCAATTCCCTATAAGGATCCGATGGAACTCAAACTTGGACCGGAAAACAATTCCATTCCCCAAAAAAAAGCTCCCGAGATTACTTTTATCAAAACTCCCGGACTTTCTTTTTCAGGGATGTTCCAACCGTTCTTATTTTCCGTAATCCCTCAAGAAAGCGTTCAATTTTTACCCATTTCCGAAACCATTCTCGTAGATCAGATTCCCTCCCGAAACGGCAAACTCGTATCGGGAGCTTTTTCCGAAAAAAGGACCATGGATCGGATTACCGATTCCAGAAATCAGGTTCCGGGTTTTGGTTTGACGAGTTGGAATACGAACTCTCTGCAAAGCGGAAGCAATTCCGGAGTGATGTTTCTTTATATGAAACGTCATGCGGGTTTGGAAATGGATTTTAACGCGAGAATGATCGGCAACCAAGCAGGACTTGCGTTTTTAGAATCCGCAAGATCTACGATTGCATTCAACTACTCCGTGTTTCCGGAAATAGGGGAAAGTTCTAAGATGAATTTTTTTCTTCAATTTTCCAGTATCAAACGTTTCCAGGATAGGGGCTCGGCTTATGGCGGGGAACTGGGAAATCATTTTCGCGGCATGAAGTCCTACGAATACTATTTGAACCCCGGAATTTCCTTTTCCTCCAGAAATTTAAGTTTAGAAGGAATGGTAAGAGTTCCTCTTCCGACCGCAGTCCAACTTGGGGGAGAACAACACCAATGGATGCAGGATGTTCAGGGAATTCTCGGGATTAAATATAGTTTTTCAGAAACTTCCTCCAAATAACAGAAAAACTTTATTCTATAATCCCTTGTTTTTTGAGAGAGAAAATAAGATCCATCTTGTTGATTAAATGTTTTGCCCTTCCAAAGCGAATCATGCGCTTTGGCTCGGAATCTTGTTCTGAATAAAAGACTTCCAAGCAAGTTTCGATCACAGGGCAAGAATGATCCGTGCAACCAATTTCCGTCAGTTTTAAAATTTCGTTTCCCTTGAGTTCAAGAGGTCCTTTGAGCCAAGAAATCAACGTAGGATGAAACGAAAATTCTTCGGTTGCGTTTCGAATCTCAGAATACACTGGGCCGTGATCGTGTACCAATAAATGATTAGGAATAGTCGGTTCCATAATTCTCTACTCTAATGAGACGAATAGAATCGAAATTAAATTCGAAGTTTTATCGGGCCACCGAAACCGCAAGAGGATCATAAGCAAGATTCGGAGCCAGCCAACGTTCGACTTCTTCGACACTCATCGCCTTTCGTTTTGCGTATTCTTCGATTTGATCTCGGTTGATCTTTGCGACCGCGAAATATTTCGACTTAGGATGCGCAAAGTAGAGGCCGCTGACCGAACTTGCGGGCCACATCGCAAAATGTTCGGTAAGTGTAATTCCGGTATTTTTTTCAGCCTGCAATAGATCAAACAGAATTCTTTTTTCGGTATGATCGGGAGACGCGGGATAACCCGCCGCAGGACGAATCCCCCTATATCTTTCACGGATCAAATCTTCGGGAGAAAGATTCTCATCCTTATCATAACCCCAATATTCTTTTCGAACCTTGTAATGCATGTATTCCGCAAAAGCTTCCGCAAAACGATCTCCTAAGGCCTTCGCCATGATGGAATTATAATCGTCTTGATTGCTTTCGAATTCTTTCGCAAATTCCTCCACACCGTGTCCAGCGGTAACGGCAAATCCGCCGATATAATCGATTCTCCCGGAATCTTTCGGAGCAACGTAATCCGCCAAACAATAATTAGGCTCTGTTTCGTCTTCTTTTTGAATCTGCTGACGAAGAGTATGAAACACCGTCAGCAACTTAGAACGGAATTCGTCTTCGTAAACTTCGATATCATCCCCGATCGAATTTGCCGGAAAAATTCCAATTACTCCCTTCGTCTTAAAAAGTTTTCCGTCTACGATTGTCTTCATCAGCTTTTGCGCATCCGCAAAAAGTTCTCTGGCTTGTTTCCCCGTTGTCTCACTTTCCAAAATCGCCGGGTATCTTCCTTTGAGTTCCCAAGCGGTAAAAAACGGTGTCCAATCAATAAACGGAATCAACGTTTCCAAAGAAATTTCTTCGTCAAAAACCCGAATTCCCGTAAAAGAAGGTTTGTCGATCGTCGCAGCCGTCCAATCGATCTCTTCCCGATTCTCCCTGGCTTGTTCCAAAGAAATTAATTTCCTTTCCGCTCTCGTATTGAAATAATTCTCTCGTGCCGCTTTTTGATCTTTTTTTACTTTTTGCGTATAGGCTTCGTTTAAATCCGGATGAAGCAATTGATTGACCACGTTCACGACTCGGGAAGCGTCCACTACATGTACTACAGGCGGATCATATACGGGCGCGATCTTAACGGCGGTATGCGCGGAACTTGTGGTCGCTCCTCCGATCAAAAGAGGAATTTCGAAGCCGGTTCGTTTCATCTCGGAAGCCACATGTACCATCTCATCGAGCGAGGGAGTAATGAGTCCCGAAAGACCGATAATATTCACGTTATGTTTCTTTGCTTCTTCCAAAATTTTATCGGAAGAAACCATCACACCTAGATCGATCACTTCGTAGTTATTACATGCAAGAACGACTCCAACGATGTTCTTTCCTATGTCGTGAACGTCTCCTTTTACGGTCGCGATCAAAAACTTAGGGCGAGCGGCCGCATCCTCCAATTGATTTTTCTCTTCTTCCATAAAAGGAAGAAGATAGGCCACAGATTTTTTCATCACCCGAGCGCTCTTTACGACCTGAGGAAGAAACATTTTCCCTGCACCGAACAATTCTCCTACGATCTTCATTCCGTCCATCAGAGGACCTTCGATGACGGTTAACGGACGTCCGTATTTGACGCGTGCTTCTTCCGTATCCTGATCGATATATTCCACGATTCCCTTGACGAGTGCGTGCGAAAGCCTTTCCTCGACCGAAGTTCCTTCTCTCCAAGCTTCCTCTTTCTTTTCAGATTTGTCTCCGGAAGATTTTACGCTTTCGGCAAATTCCACGAGACGTTCGGTTGCATCGGGCCTCCTATTTAAGATTACATCTTCAACATATTCTAATAGATCCTTCGGAATTTCCTCATAGACCGCAAGCATTCCCGCGTTTACGATCGCCATGTCGAGTCCTGCTCGTATCGCATGGTATAAGAAAACAGAGTGCATCGCTTCTCTCACGGGATTGTTTCCTCTAAAGGAAAAAGATACGTTAGATAAACCTCCCGATACTTTTGCGCCCGGGCAGATCTTTTTGATCTCGCTTACGGCTTCTATAAAATCCATTGCGTAGTTGTTGTGTTCTTCGATTCCGGTCGCGACGGTCAGGATATTAGGATCAAAGATTATGTCAGTCGGACTGAAATTCGCCTTCGTGACAAGAAGGTCGTATGCCCTTTTGCAAATACGAACCTTCTCGTCCTTGGTCGCGGCTTGTCCTTGTTCGTCAAATGCCATCACGATCGCGGAGGCTCCGTATCTTTGAATTTTACGAGCGTGTTCTAAGAATTTTTCCTCTCCTTCTTTGAGAGAAATGGAGTTTACGATCGGTTTTCCCTGAATACATTTCAGCCCCTCCTCCAGAACGCTCCACTTGGAAGAGTCGATCATAAAAGGAACCTTCGCAATATCCGGTTCGCCCGCTATGAGATTCAGAAAATGTCTCATCGAAGCCTCTCCGTCTAACAGCGCTTCGTCGAAATTGATGTCGATGATGTTCGCCCCCGCTTCCACTTGCTGTAACGCGACGGAAACCGCTTCCTCGAAATTTCCTTCTATGATGAGTTTTTTGAATTTAGGAGATCCGGTAACGTTGGTTCTTTCCCCTACGAGTAAAAATCCCTTATCGGGGGTGACGTTCAACGGTTCCAATCCGGAAAGTCTCGTGATCTCTTCGATCTGAGGAAGAACTCTTGGTTTTTTTCCTTGGACCGCTTTTGCAGCGGCGGCGATATGTTCCGGGGTGGTTCCGCAGCATCCGCCCGCGATATTCAGCCAGCCGGAACTTGCAAATTCTTGAATATAGGTTCCGAATTCTTCCGGAGTCTGGTCGTAACCTCCGAACGCGTTCGGTAATCCCGCGTTCGGATAACAACTGATATAACAAGAGGAAACTCTCGCAAGTTCTTCAATATAAGGACGCATTTCGTCCGCACCAAGCGCGCAATTGATTCCCACCGAAAGAGGATTACAGTGCGCAATGGAATTGTAGAACGCCTCCACGGTTTGCCCGGAAAGAGTTCTTCCCGAAGCGTCTGTGATCGTCACGGAAAGACATACAGGAATTCGAACTTGAAGATCCTCGAATACTTGTTCGATGGCAAAGATTGCCGCCTTTAAATTCAAAGTATCGATATTCGTTTCGGGAAGAAACAAATCGACACCCGCTTCCACAAGAGCGCGCGCTTGTTCGTAAAAAGTCGCAACCAAATCGTCGAAAGTTATTGCACGAAACGCGGGATTGTTTACATCCGGAGAAAGGGTCGCAGTACGAGTCGTAGGCCCGATCGCACCAGCCAGAAAACACGGATGATCCGGATTTGTCTTTTTAAACTTTTCAATCGCGTTGCGGGCACATACAACCGCGGCCTTGTTCAAATCCGCGACGAGAAACTCCGTTTTATAATCGCCTTGAGAAACCTGATTCGAACTGAACGTATTCGTTTCTAAAATATTGGCGCCCGCTTCCAAAAATTTTACGTGGATCGCTTCGATTACGTCCGGTCTTGTCAAACAAAGAAGCTCGTTGTTCCCTTTGAGAGGATGCGGATGGTTTTTAAGAACCTCTCCTCTGAAATCGTCCTCGGTGAGGGGGAATCTTTGGATCATCGTTCCCATCGCCCCGTCTATGACTAAGATTTGTTTTTTGAGGAGCGAGAGAAGTTCCTTTGCTTTCGGATTCGTATAGTTCTGAACTTTATAAGTCATGAGCAAGCTTCTTTGATTGTTTTAAAAAATAGTATAACATTAAATTCTAATATTCCGGATTTACACATCCCTCTTTTTTGAGAGGAGTTTTCACGTCTATGATAACGGGAAAATGTTTCGCTTTGCGAACGTTCTCCGCGATCCAGCCATGCCAAATAGACGGAACTTCATAATCCGGATAAATCGCTTCCACCGGACATTCCGGTCTGCATTTATTACAATCGATACAGACGGAAGGTTCGATATAAAGACAATCGGCTCCTTCTCGAAACGCTTCCACGGGACAAACCGCGGCGCAATAGGTATATTTGCAATTTCTACAGGGTTCCGTGATTACATAAGCCATTGTTTTTCAAAAAGAAGAGAGTTGTGAAAAATTCCATAATTCTAAATCAAACCGACTAAAATCGTATGTTTCACAAAATGTAAAACGGCCGGTAATGAATGTTTCAACAACTCTAATGCTTTTTCCGGGACGATCTCATCCCGGAAAAAGATTCGCATCAGTATCTGTAGTTCTCCGGTTTGAAAGGACCTTCAACAGGAACTCCCAAATAGTCGGCTTGTTTTTGGTTCAGTTTTGTTAAACGAACTCCCAACTGCTCAAGATGAAGAGCGGCCACTTTCTCGTCCAAATGTTTCGGAAGAGTGTAGACTCCCAACTCGTACTTGTTGTTGTAAAGTTCGATCTGAGCCAATACTTGGTTCGTGAAGGAACAGGACATTACGAAAGAAGGGTGACCGGTTGCGCAACCTAAGTTTACCAGACGTCCTTCCGCGAGAACGATGATGGATTTACCGTCCGCAAAGGTATATTTGTCCACTTGAGGTTTGATTTCTTTTTTGGTTACGCCTTTTTCGCCGTTCAATCTGGACATCTGGATCTCGGTGTCGAAATGTCCGATGTTACAGAGGATCGCTCCGTCTTTCATCGCTTTCATGTGTTCGAGAGTAATGATGTCGTCGTTTCCGGTTGCGGTAACTACGACGTCCACTTGCTCGATGATGTCTTCCACGCGAAGAACTTGATATCCTTCCATAGAAGCCTGAAGAGCGCAAATCGGATCGATTTCGGTTACGATCACTCTCGCGCCGAAGTTACGAAGAGAAGCAGCGGATCCTTTACCTACGTCTCCGAAACCGCAAACGAGAGCCACTTTACCTGCGAGCATAACGTCGGTGGCTCTTTTGATTCCGTCCGCGAGAGATTCGCGGCATCCGTAGAGGTTGTCAAACTTAGACTTGGTAACAGAATCGTTTACGTTGAACGCGGGAACCCTCAATTCTCCCTTTTTGAGTAATTTGTAAAGACTCTTGACACCTGTGGTCGTTTCTTCGGAAATACCACGAATTTCGCTTAACAATTTAGGATGTTTTTCGTGAACGTAAGCAGTGAGATCTCCTCCGTCATCGAGTATCATATTCGGTCCTTTGTCTCCGAAGAAAAGGGTTTGTTCGATACACCACCAGTATTCTTCTTCGGTTTCTCCCTTCCAGGCAAAAACGGGGATTCCCGCTTTTGCGATCGCAGCCGCCGCGTGATCTTGGGTGGAGAAGATATTGCAAGAAGACCAGCGAACCTCCGCTCCCAATTCCGTCAGAGTCTCGATCAGAACCGCGGTTTGAATCGTCATGTGAAGAGACCCGGCAATTCTTGCGCCCGCCAAAGGTTTTTTACCTTTGTATTCCTGTCTTAAAGCCATAAGACCCGGCATTTCTTTTTCGGCCAGAATGATCTCTTGTCTTCCCCACTCTGCTTGGGAAAGATCTTTTACTTTATAGCTTGAACCTTTTTCTTGTGTTGTTGCGGACATTTTAGTCCTCCTTTTTCTTTGCTTGAATGATCAAAATTTTGAAAACGTTACCCGTATCGAATTCCTCGTAAGAACCAATCCTAAAACCGGAAAGTTCCAACCAATCTTGTAGAAGAGAATAATCGAATCCCAACCAAAGGTCGGAGAAATTATCCCTCATAAACTCTTGATTGTGTTTTTTCAAATCCACAAGACAGAAGGTTCCGCCAGGTTTCAGAATTTTATAAATTTCGCGAATCACCACAGGTGGATTGGAAAGATGATGGAGCACCATAGAAGCGACGACCGCATCCGCTTTCTCTCTCGCATAAGATGCCACGTTTTCCAAAGGAGAGCAGATCAAGGATACATGAGTGTTTCCCGTAAATGCTACCTCCGCCTCTTCCACCATTTTAGGAGACGCGTCGACTCCGATCACCTGATCCGACTTCGTCAAAAGATAAGGGATCAAACCCCCAGGACCACATCCCAAATCATAAATTAAGGAGGAAAAATCAGGCAAATAAGAAAGAATTTTTTTACGATAGATCGCAGGGTCCAGCACGTCCTTTTGAATCGATTCCCAGTCGTGAGCTACATTATTAAAATAGAACGTATTCTTTTGATCCCTTCTGGAAAGAATCTCAGAAATCTGCGCTTGATCCGTCGTTTGAAACGGCAAATCTTCTTTGTAAGAAAGAAGAAGTTCGGCGACCTCGGAAGAAAAAGCTGGGATCTTTTTTTCTTCTGGAATTCGGTAATAGACCCAAGAACCTTCTCTTTCAGGTATTAAAAAGCCCGCATCGGTTAAAATTTTGAGATGTCTGGAAACTCGAGACTGCCCCATTCTAAGTGCTTCCGTAATTTCCTGTACGTTCAAAGGGGATAAGGATAAAATATGGAGAATCCGGATTCTAGTTTCATCCGAAAGTGCCTTCAAAGCGGAAAGAATTTGCTTAGGGCCATTTCCAGAATAAATTTTGGCGTCTAAAAGCTGCTCCATTAAAGACAGGATATCAAGATATCTTGATATCTGCAAGATTTTTATGAGGAAGAATGAAAAAATTGGGAGAAGAATCGGTTTTGAGGTAAGAGGATTTCTCTGAGAAGGGTGATTTTTGTAAGAGCTCCTCCTGTTTGATAGTAAGGGATTTCATTAGTGCACTCCCACTCTTCTAAGATAGCGAAAAGGAGGCAACGGGAAACGCCTAATCCAAGAGCAAGGACTCCTAAAGCGACCCAATCCTTTTCATTTGGACGAAAGTTCATCTTTTTTAGTTTTAAACCTTTTCTCTGATAGCTCACTGCAGGAAAACTTCTTCCTAAGAATTTCTTTTCGAGCGCACTTTTTTGATATTTCTTTAAGAGAAAGCTCAATTCTTGATTCAATCTATCTGCTCTTAATTTTCTCAAGCGCACAATCTGCTCCGGAATGAGAAGAGTGACAGGTGCTCCTTTTTTTCGGAAGGTGATTTCTCTTTTCAAACTAATTTCTTCTTTTGATCCCATACCCAAACGGTTCTTTCAAGCAATCAAAAGAATTGGTTAAATTTGAGTTTTTAGAATTTTTTTAAGGTCTCCTGAAAAATTTTTCAACGGTAAAAATTTGTGATTCCTTAAGCTAACGTGAATCCGGTAAGAGCTCCTACTCCAAAAACCCTTTCTCAGTAAATACTCCTCTTTTTTTGTAAGACCTCCTACAAATTCTTCTTGTATTTTAAAATGACCAGTCACTTTATATCTCAAAAAAAGATGAAACTCTCTTCTATCGCAGCAGAAACCAGAAGGAAAAAGATCCTCGAAACCGGAATCCAGCTCCTCCGAAAAACCGGACCAGATGGAATCGGAATTCAGGAGATCGCGGACGCATCTGGGATTCCCAAAGGATCTTTTTACAATTACTTCCCTTCCAAGGATCATTTTCTTTTGGAGGCCTTAGAAATATATACGAACGCCGCGATCCAATGGAACGAATCCGTCTTAGAAGAAGGAGGAAGAGGACCTTCTGCTCTCCGCTTTCTCTACGAAAAAAAAGTAGATTTAGAAAAGAATCTTCTCCAAGAAGAATTCTCCTGTCTTATCAATGTCCTCTCTCAACACTCATCCTCTCAAAGACCGGAACTGAGAAAAAAATTAAAATTCTCTCTCGAAACCATCTCAAGAGGAATCATTACATCTCTTCGAGTTTCCGAATCTCCATCCCTCCTAAAACGCATTCAATATTTAGAATCTTCTTGGAGAGGTGCAATGCTCCTCTCCAGAGCTACGGGAGACGAATCCTATCTCGAGAATTTTTTATCCAATCTCAAAGAATGAATCTTAGGAGAAAAGAATGAAAACCGAAGAACCGACACCGATTCGCAAGAACCACTCGACACAAATCACGATCCGTTGGGATGAGTTGGATCCGAACCAACACGTAAACAATAAGAATTTCCAAGGATATTTGGACGAGGCGAGAATGCGAGCGATGAGAGATTGGGGTTTTTCCATGGAAAAACTAAAAACTCAGGGTTTTGTACCGGTGATTCTTTCGATTTACCTCGATTTTAAATGTGAAATCAACTACCCGGAAACGATCACGATCGAATCCGACCTCTTTCTAAAAACACCCATTCGCGCGGTATTCGCACAAAGGATCATTTGTCAAAGCAGTCAAACTCTTTCTTGCAACGCGAGTACAGATTGGGTGATTCTCAATTCAAACTCAAAACGGCCCTTAAAATTTTTGGAAGCGATCGGTCTTGAACAGACAGTTTAAACACCGTTGCTTCAAAGAAAACTTAGTTTTTACTGATCCCTATAAAATAGAATACCGTTCATTTGAGCATCAATTCCGCGTTTAGACGCAGAATTTTGAACATCCTATTATGTAGAGATGAGTAAGATTCGAAGTAAAACATCAAAGTTTTCGATTTTAATTTTCAAAACATTCAAAAAACGGTTTTCTAATCGAGTTTTTTGGGTAACGAAATTTTTGTCTAAAAGCGTTTCATCTTTTGAATTTGTATTTTTTTGTAAATCCGTTTGATCTTTCGATTTTTCTTGCTTGAATGAACTACGACTCTTCAAAGAAGAATAATAAATTTTCTCAAAATTTTTCCGACAGACGCAATCCAAAGATTTTTACATAGACAAAACAGCTATCAAAACTAGTCGTGAGAACTAACTTTGGCCCTATTTTTAAGGATTTTTCTTTTTCAGAACCAATCCCAAAACTTTCCGGACCTTTATAGAATTGGACTCATATCTTGTTTTTCGTTCGATATTTTGAAACAGTTTTAGAGGTTCTGAAGGAACGGAATCAGTGAACTTATATTTTCCCAAATTGCATCGGGGCGAATATTCGAATTTTGCAATATTCCATCCCGATATTTTCCGGTTTTCACGAGAACTCCCCGAATCCCACAAGCTTGAGCCCCACCTACATCCGAATCAAGATCGTCCCCGATCATAATCGTCTCGGACGCTTGCGTAGAAATCATCTTTAGAGCAGCTTTAAAAAACGCCGGAGAAGGTTTTCCTATGATCTCGGCTTTTACACCGGTCGCGTATTCTATTCCGGACACGAAAGCTCCCACATCCAACATCAACCCTTCTTTTGTCTGCCAATACTTTCCTTTGTGAAGAGCAATCAATCTGGCTCCTTTTTTCACTTTTTGAAAGATATCGTTTAAAATCCTATAATTCCATTTTTTTCCGATATCTCCGATTAATACGGCTTCCGGAATTTCCCGTTCGAAATCGATTCCTTCCAAATCCTTTTTGACTTCCTCTTGAATGACGAAAAAAGTTTTTGGATTTCCTGTTTCTCGAATGTATTCTCCGGCGGCCCGGGGAGAATTCAGAACTCTTTTTTCCTCTACGGGAATTTTTAGATCGTTTAGGAATTCGGAAATCCCCTTTCTCGATTTTGTAGTCGTATTTGTTAAAAATAGATGAGGTATATGATTCTCTTTTAAATAAGAAACCGTCTCTCGTGCCCCGGGAAGAACAGAATCTCCGGTATACAATACCCCGTCCAAATCCAACAAAACACCTCGAACGGACGCTCGCATTCTTTTTTGCAAAATGGTATTTTCATTCATATAAAACGTAATTCTAACGCATTTTTCTAAATTTGCGATCCTCTATTTTGAAAATCCTTTTCATCACATTCCATTCTTCTAAACCGTATTTTCTTCCATCCAGTATATGAGGCTATTTCTCACAGTTCTTGACCAAAAAACTCCAGACACGCAAAAAATTCATTTCCGTTGTTCGTAATATTATTTTATGTAGATTCCTTACTATTATCGGATATTGCAATTTTTGCAACTTCTGGCCTGACGACTTTAGAATCTCTAATTTTTACATTCGAAAGAACGCGGGAATAACTTCTCGTCTGGAAACAAGAACCCAAAGAGGCAAGTAAGGTCTGTATACTTTTTTTGGAACCGAAACATCGCATCTCCTTTCGCACCATCTGAAATCTATTCTTACAGTCCATACCGACTTTCCTCTGAAATTGTTTCAAATTCGATCGTAAACGCGACTTACGAAACGTAATCCTCCATTTCGCTTATCAGAGGAAGTTACAGCGAATCTCAAGTAAATTGGATCTCTTCGAATTCACAAAAGAAAACAGTATGGTAGTAAGTGTTTAATTACTTCAGTGTACTTTCGGAGATAAGAAATACATTCGAGAAATTCTTTTCAAATTCGGAAAAATGTTTTCAAGTTAACCATATTGTGATAATTATAGTTTCTAAAGTTTGGAGAGTTAGCGCTCTCCGGATAATTTAACGAGCGTAAAACAATATGGAAATCTACGAAAAAGAAAAACGAAAACTACTTTCAGCATCTACACCGGAGCAGTACATCGAGCTATCCATCAAATCGAAACTGACCGGACCCAAAAAATCTAGTATCACGTCGGAATGGCTTACATCCACCGGGTATACGATTGAGGATATCAAATACGCAAGAAACCGTCACCCCTTCTGGAGAAAGAAGAGGAATCAAGGTTCATACGAACGTAACAGTAAACGTTTGGAACAACACAATTATTACCGAACCGATCGGAAGATCGTTTGGGATAAAGACAAACTAGCAAAGTTCTTCGACCTCAACTCGAAAGGGTTAGCCGATCACGAGTTAGCAAAAAATTTTAGAACTTCGATTCCGGCTGTGAATCATATACGTAGAAAGTTTCGCTTTGCCTCCCAGCTTCTACAGCTCGAAAAACAAAAACCGGCAAAGGGTGGAATTCTGAAACTTTGCACCCACAGCGAATCAGTTTTAAAAAGATTGATCCGAGAGAAAGGAGGACAATAAATTTCTTTCGGAGGCTTTTGGCTGGTCCCCGGTCTTAAATCGAAATTTACATCGATTTTTATTTTTTTCCTAACTATCACGTTTTTTTCTGTCTGTTCTTTCGAACAGAAGAAAACGTAAGGAACTGGTTTTCATTCGTGAAACCGATCTGAATTCCTTTCAAGAGAGGAATTCTAAATTCAAGAACGGGGACTACTTGGAAGCGATCGAGTTTTTATTCAAGAGATCCGGACGTCAATCCGACCTCACTCAACAATAGAGGACTTGCCAAAAGCAAATCCGTAACGAAATAGGAGCGATTTCCGATTACAATCGGGCACGAGTAGATTATGCGATCGCTTTCAACAACCGAAGCTGTGCAAAAATGAAAGTTTTTGATTATCGAAGAGCGATCAAAGATCTTTCTTTAGTGATCCGGTTGAAACCAACTTATGCAAATGCGCTCAATAACCGCGCCGTGGCAAACTGGACAGTGAAAGAGCAACAAAACGCCTGCGAAGATTGGAAAAAAGCGGCAAATTTAGGACACAACGAAGCTGCAAAATCCTTTGTAAAGTTCTGCAATTGAAAACCTCAGGAATCGCTTGCCGGGGAAAGCGGTGTTAAAACACTAACCGAAGACTTTTCTTCCGGATTTCAGAATGCAAACAAAACCATTTACAGTTCGTTTTAAAACGTTAATTTTCTTTCATCCAAAAAAGCAAAACTACGAGGGAACGCAATGTTTCGTTTGCTTGCACCGTGTTTTACCCGACCGAAAGATCCAAGAAACCTTACAAAACACTTTTTATGGTTCGTATTTCGGACATATTCCGCTCTTATTTCGTTTTCTCATTAATAACATTATGCGCAATACCCTCACAACTTTCGCAATCTTTTATCTCTTAATATCTTCGATTCTTATCGCTTCCCCCGTGAACGATTTCCTCAACCCCGAGAAAAAGAGAAAACCGACCGCTTCGTCTCCCAAAAAAGATACGGAACAAAAACCGTCGTACACTCCCGAAGATTTCTCACAAAAAACCGTTTCCAAAAAAAATCAAAAAGAAAAAACGGAATCCGCTAACGTAGATTCTGACACCACTCAGTTCGAAGATAAAGTTTCCCGTAAAAAATCCGCACTTAAAAGCCAAAAAGAATCCGATTCAAAACAAGAAAATTTCGAAGTTTCTAAAAATCCCAAAAAGAAAAAATACGAAGACGCGCTTCCAACCGTTAAAGAAGATACTCCGCCTACTCCCAGTTATACGATTCAGGGAGTCGAATCCGTTTCCGGAGGTGGGATTCCCGTTCTTTGTTATCACCACTTAGCATCCAAAGGCGGGCCGATGGGAGGTTATAATCTTCACCCGAATCTTTTGGAAGAACAATTTAAGTTTTTGAAAGCTACAGGTTACAAAACGGTTCGTCTGGATCAATTCTACGCGTATATCAACGGTAAAAAACCCTCCGACTTTCCGGATAAACCGATTTTACTGACATTCGACGACGGCTCCAAAACACATTTGGAAGTTTTAGTTCCTCTTTTAAAAAAATACGGTTTCACCGCTTCTATCTTTATCTATCCTTCTATCATCTCTTCAGGAAAAAAATATTACATGACCTGGGAGGAGTTAAACAAGGCTTTGGACAGCGGAGTTTTGGACCTAGGTTCTCATACTTTATACCATCCGAAACTTCCGACGATGAGCCGCGCGTTCATTCGAAAACAACTCGCGGAATCCAAACAAATCTTAGAAGCAAAAACAGGTAGAAAAGTAATCGATCTCGCATATCCCTTCGGTCTTTTCGATCCGAGAGTAATCGAGGAAGCGAAAGCAATCGGTTATAGAATGGCGTTTACGGTCAACCCAGGTAAAAATCTTCCGGGAACTCCGATTTATAACATACACAGATCCTTGGTTCCTTGGGGACAATCTCAGTCGGCGTTCAATTCCATTCTTACGATGGCTCCTCCTCCGAAAATTTCCATTTCTATTCAAGACGGATCTTGGGTAAAAACGGGCCAAGAATTTAAGATTCACCTCGAAGGGGTCCAACCCGAGTCGGTTAGTATTAAGATCAAAAGCAAGAATGTACTCTTAGAAAATCAACCTCCAGATTATACGGTAAGGATCCCAAGTTTCGCAAAAAAATCCACATTTCTTCCCTTGATGGTGCAAGCTAAAACGAAGGACGGTAAACAAATCCAATATCAGTATCTTTTTATCAATCAAAAGGAGTTTCAAAAACATCCGGACGGTGATTTTTAAATTCCTGATTGAACTTACATCATGATCTTTGAAAATACTAGAGTATGAATTTCAAAGATCATTTTTCCTCTCATTCCTCTTCTTACTCCGAGTTCAGACCAGGCTACCCAATTGAGTTGTTTCCATATCTCAAAAGCCTTGTTCCAAACGCAAAAATTGTCTGGGATTGCGGAACCGGGACGGGTCAAGCCGCGGTTTCTCTTGCCGCAACTTTTGAAAAAGTGATCGCAACAGATCCGAGCACAAATCAAATCTCAAACGCCGAAACTCGTAAAAACGTTGAATACAGAATCTGCAAGGCGGAAGATTCTACATTAGAAAATCATGAAGCGGATTTGATCACAGTGGCTCAAGCATTTCACTGGTTCAATTTCGAACCGTTTTACAAGGAAGCGATCCGAGTTGGAAGGAAAAACGGAATTCTTGCGATTTGGGGTTACGGCCTGCATAGTATCTCCCCCGAAATCGACAATATCGTGGACAAACTTTATAGAGTCATCGTTGGTTCGTATTGGCCACCGGAAAGAAAATACGTGGAAGAAAAATACAAAACGATCCCCTTTCCTTTCGAAGAGATTATCCCTCCTCCGTTCAACATGAAGGAAGAATGGACCGTAGATCAAATACTAGGTTACCTCAGAACCTGGTCCAGTGTCCAGAAATACATTCAAAAAAATGAATCCGATCCGGTTCTTTTAGTCGAGGCGGAAATCCGAAATTTTTGGGGCAAAGCCCAAACAAAAATCGTGGAATGGCCGCTCTTTTTTAAAATCGGGAAACTTCCAGCCTGATTCCATTTTTTTTATATTCTTCAGTGGAATTTTCTTAGGAATCGGTTCCATTTCTCATTTATGAGTTCTAGTATACACTCCGTCCCAAGTTCTTTCCGGAGGATTCAATTTGTATTCTTCGCAACGATCTATGAGAAGAACCGCCGCCTTATCCTTGCTCCCCCTGGTGATCTGAGAACTTTCGAGTAGTTCCTGCGCTAAAGACCATTCCCGATTGAGATACGCCTCGAAACCTTTGGAGAATTCTAACACGGAAGCTTCCACTCTTTCGGGCACGTTATCCTGTCTTCCGATGAGTTCGTAGAGAAGTACGGGTTCGTTTTTTCCTTTGACCCGGACAACATCCAGAAGTCTTGTAAAAAATTCGTCCTTGATCTCGCGTTGAACGTGCTCACTCACAAGAATATTAACTCCGTAATCTTTACCGGCGGCTTCAAGTCGCGCGGCAAGATTCACCGTATCGCCCATCATCGTATACGCCGAAATGGAATCGGTTCCCATAAATCCCACTTTCGCAAGTCCCGTGTTGAGTCCGATTCGAATCTGCATCTCTTGCGCTTCCAAAATATAGGCTTTCTTTCCTTTCCATTCCTGTCTGAGTTTTTCGAGAGTTTCTATCATTTCAACCGAGGCTCGCGCCGCCTTGAGGCAATGTTTGTCCACTTCCACGGGCGCGTTGAAAATTCCCACAATGGCGTCCCCGATGTATTTATCTAAGACTCCCTCGTGTTTTTTCAGGATCAACGTCATCGCCGAAAGATATTCGTTTAACAAAGACGCTAATTCCACAGAAGTTAACTTTTCACTAATATTCGAAAAATTTGCTACGTCGGAAAAAAAAGCTGTGACTCTTTTCTCACTTCCCCGTTTAAGCGCCGCCAGATCCACCATAGCTTCTCTGACAACGACCGGATCGATCATAGTCCCGAGAATATTTTTGATTTTTTCTCTTTCCTTCAAACCGGTCACCATGGAGTTCAGAGCCACCGTAAGAGTTCCGAATTCGTCCTTACCGCCACGTTCAAATCGGACTTCCAGATTTCCTTGACCGACTTCCTTAGCGTGAAGGATGATTCGTTTGATCTTTTGAACCACAAAACCGGATATTAAAATCGCAATAACAAGCGCGGCGACACAAATCAACAAGGCGGTTGCGATTGTGGAATTTTTATTCTTTTGAATTATTTCTAGACCTTCGGTACGATCCACAATCGTTCTTGAAATTCCGGAAAGGTTTGCGGATAAAATCGCGGAACTGACTCCTTCTACCGATTCGGAAAAAAGAGGTTTGGAATCCAAGTTCCAAAGAATCTCTTCGGCTTCTCCTCTTGAGTTCGCTAGGATTCCGTGAGAAATCAATCTTTTCAGTTGCGGGGTCGGAGTTTCGCTTTTACCCGAATAAATCCATTCTCGAATCGCTTTCCATCTTTGTTTGGATAAATTCTGTTCCGAAGGATACTTTAGATAATCGGAATAATTTCCGGAATTCTGGCTAAACCGTAATACGATCAGATCTTCTAATCCCGCATTCCTAAGTGCGCCTAACGCGTCGATGAGGATATCGCTCTCGCTTTGAATCGGAAAGAAAACTTCCGTTTTAACCGGATGTTTTTGTTTTCCCGTTTTGAGTTTCTGCGCTGCTTCCGCAAAATCTTTTTTATCTTCGGAGTATCGGTTTCGAAACGCTTCGAACCCGGCTTCCCTCTCATCGATCAGTTTGGAATAACGAACGTAAAGATCGTTGAAAGTTTTATCCTTGAAAGGAGGCATCGGAGGTTTTTTCCCTTTCAATTCCTGAATTCTTTTTCTCAAAGAAGGCACCAAATCTCGAATCTTCATCGCAATATTTGCATCCTGTTGCAGATAATGTTTCGCAAAATCCGGCAGCTCTCCCTTAAGTCGGTCAGCTCGTTCGGTAGAGCTTTGATTTCTAAAAATCGGGGAATACAAGGTTTGCAATTCCATTTTACCGATCGTGTACGAATTTTGATTCGTATCCTGTGAGAAATCCAAAGAAAGAATTTTTGCAATGGAAGCCTTTAGGTTCACATCGATATCTTGCATAAAAATGTTCGAATTGATCGGAACATCCGGTTTAAAAATTTTCGTATCGAAAGAAGGATTCAAATTTTCTTTGATCTGATGGGAGATCACCGGAAAAGTCTGAATTCTATACTGAGACATGTTAAGTCCAAGCTCGTCAATCTTTCGATGTTGTTTCGGAAGTGCAAGTTCGAGAACGGAATGATCCAGATGATTTCTGGCTTTTTCGATTCCCTTTTTCAGATTGTCCATTCCGCTCTCAAGATTCTGTTTTTCTTTTTCGGAAGCTTTTCCCTGAGAACGCAACTCATCCCATTTTTGTTTTTGTTCGTTCAAATCCGCTTCCAACACCGCGACCTGATGCGCCATATTTTTGAGTTTGGAAAACATCGCGTCTGTAATTGCAAGACCGCTTGGATCCTTGAGTAGAAATTTGGTATTTTTTTCGAGCTCGTCGATGTCGGCTTTGGAAAGATAAACAGAATAGTACGTATCCTTAATGGACGACTTACGTTCCTTTCCTAGAACCCCGAACAGTTTCGTTTTAAACCCGAAAAGGCTGATTTCTTTCGTTTCCTGAGTGACTACTTTCGTTCTATATTTGCGTAGCGCCTGACTTTGACGTTTGACTTTTTCCCGAAAGGATTCCACTCGAATCAAACTACTGGAAATATTCTCCAACTCGAGCACTAAACCGGAAATATAATGCCTGGAGATCGCCGCTTCTTTTTCGTAACTTCGGGTGAGAATTTCGGTCTGCTGATGAACGTCTATCGCGGAAAGGATCATAACCGTAAATGCGATCAAAGTTCCCGTAAAAAGAGCAAGTTTAGCTCGGATTCCGAGGTAAAAAAGATTCTTAAAGTCGGCGAGAAATTCGAATTTCTTTTTTATCTTTTCAACGAAAGATTTGATTTTTAATTTTCCCAATTGAATTTGATCTTTAATCACTTGCGGCATCCTTGTTGTCGATACAACGTTTCCGGCATTCCGAGATACAGACTTGCGAGTCACAAAATTGATCTTTTAGTATAATGAATTTTCCAAGAACGGTAAATTCGATTTTTAGATAAGAATCCATCGAGGTTCAAAAAGTTTTTCGACCGAATGAAAGATTTTCATCTATTTCTTCCTCTACAAGATTGGTACCGCTTTCAAAATCCGATTCCAAATCTTATGAAAGGTTTAGAGAAATTCCCTAACGCAAGCAATGCTCAATCAAGCGACCAATTTCAAAAAGTTTTACGGACTATACAACGTATCGGAACTTGAATAAAAATTCTTTTCAAGTGTAACCGTTTTTTTACGGACTCGAAGAAACACTTGGAATTTCCAGGAGCGCCTTCTTGTCTATTTCCCACTTTTCCAAAAAGAAACTGCTTTTGTATTGCCTTCGCGCGATTGTAGCGTTCATACTTTTACAAACTCTCTTGTATAAGTTCACCGGAGCTTCTGAGTCAGTCGCGATTTTTTCCAAACTCGGAGTGGAACCTTGGGGGAGAATCGGAACCGGAATTTTAGAACTTGTCGCTTCGATTCTTTTGTTTCTACCGGGTTGGAATTGGCTTGGCTCCTTTCTCGGACTTGGGCTTATGTCCGGCGCCATTTTTTCTCATGTATTCGTGATCGGAATCGAACAGGAAAACGACGGCGGATTATTATTCTTATTGGCCTTAGGGAATACGATCATTTGTAGCCTTCTTCTTTGGTTGGAAAAAGACACTCTAATGGCCGCTCTGCGGAAACGTTTTTTAAAATAAGCTTTCCTATAATTTCAAATTCCCTAGACTTTCAAAAAGAAGGAGGATTTTATGGGAGAAGAACAGGCAAAAATTCACGCGTTGAATAAAATCGTCTCTATCATTGACGAAAAAGCTTCCATTTATAGAAACGAAAGAAAGTCCATGCCTTCCGCACGCGCAATTTCCGAGAAAAAGTTAATTCTCGAGTTGATAGACGACGGTATGAAGCTGGCTAAAACAATTCAGCCGAAACCGGCGGATCTGATCCGAGATCTGGAAACACTCAACAAACAATTTATGAATTTATGATCCATTTCCAAACATTTTACCAAAATTAAAAAGCAAATTCGAAAGGATAAAATCGAGTCCGTTTCGACTTAAAGCCTGTTTTAAAATCTGAAAATGTAGGAGCTCCTTGCGCTTTAGACTACGAAAAAATTACTCAAAAAGTCCAATAAGCACCAAAAGACAAAATCTGTAGGAGCTCTTACAAATTTCCTTTGAGGTTTTGGACCGGTTCTTAAAACAATTCACCCGATTGAAGAAACGCAAGCGTTCGCGGATCGAATCCCGTCCATTGCGGCAGATACAATTCCTCCCGCATAACCCGCACCTTCTCCGCAAGGATAAAGACCCTGAATTCGAACATGTTGTAGAGTATTTGAATCCCTAGGAATACAAACGGGGGAAGATGTCCTCGTCTCCGGAGCGTGAACTACCGCCTCATTTGTAAGATACCCTTTCATAGTACGATCAAATTCCTGAAAACCTTTTTGTAAGGATTGACAAACAAAATCCGGAAGAATTTCCCGCAATGCAACGGATGTAATTCCCGGAGCATAGGAAGTTTTCGGAAGATCCAAAGATACCTTTCCTTGCACAAAGTCTACGAGCTTTTGCGCCGGAGCCTTTTGTGTACGACCTCCCGCAATCCAAGCCTTTCGTTCGATCTCTTTTTGAAACTCCATCGCAGCGAGAGGACCGTATTTGGAGAAAGGTTTAAAGTCTTTCATCTTCAATTCGACTACGATTCCGGAATTTGCGGAAGGCCTTGCCCTTTTCGACGAAGACCAACCGTTCGTGACGATTTCTTCCGGTTTTGTGGCGCAGGCCGCGATTACCCCTCCCGGACACATACAAAAAGAATATACACCCCTCCCATCCACTTGCTTTGCGATACTGTAAGGAGAAGGCGGAAGATAAGGATTTCGAACCTCACAATTGTATTGAATGGAATCGATCAGAGACTGACGATGTTCCACTCGAACGCCGACGGCAATCGGCTTGAGTTTTAGTTCGATTCCTTTCCGATACAATAACTCGAAGATGTCTCTCGCCGAATGTCCCGTGGCAAGAATTACATTTTTTGAATGGAATTTATCTCCGTCTTTGGTAAGCACACCTTGAATTTGATTTCCGTTTAACAGAAAATCGGTTACTCTCTTTTCAAAGTGGACCTCTCCGCCCATCTCCACGATTTTTTCTCGAATACTTTTTACGATTTTGGGAAGTTTGTTGGTTCCGATATGAGGGTGCGCTTCCACCAAAATATCTTTGTTTGCGCCGAAACCTACGAGTAACTCCAGAATCTGACGAACGTTCCCTCTTTTCTTGGATCTCGTATAGAGCTTACCGTCCGAGTAAGTTCCGGCTCCGCCTTCTCCAAAACAATAATTCGAATCTTCGTTTACGTTATGACGAACGTTTATTTCCTTCAGATCAAAAGGACGTCTCATTACGTCCTTTCCTCTTTCCAAAAGAATCGGTTTAAAACCGGATAAGATCAATTGAAGAGAGGCAAAAAGTCCGGCAGGTCCGGCGCCAATTACGATCACTTCTTTCGAATGAGATACATTTGGAAAATCCGGAAGAATGATCGGCTTTTCGACAAAGTCCTCTCGAATAAAAACCAAAACTTTTAAATTAAAATAGACGGTCCTTTGTCTCGCATCCATGGAGCGATTCAATATTTCAATATGACGAATCTCTTGTATGTTTATATTTAGAGTTTTAGAAATATGCGTCTTGAGAGCCTCTTCCCGTCCCGCGACTTCCGGAACGACGCGAAACTGAAGTTCTTGTATCATAAATATACTTGTTTTCGAGGAAAGGACGAAAGAACAATCGCAATTTATCAATCTAAAACGAATAGCCCGTCTCAAAGCCTTAAAACGTAGGAACAATTGCAGCGATCCGAGGAGATTTTGATAAGATCGAATGGTTTTGGGTTAGATTACTTCGAACTTTGAGGCTCAACATCGTTAAACCCTATCATTTCAATATGGATCTACTTGGACTTTAAGAAAAAAGCCGCTTTCGCCCAATCCTTTTTCAGATATTCGAAAATTTTATCCTTGTTCAACCGAGCGTCCCGTTTCCCGAGTTCATAGGCCCTTCTCACTCCGTTCGGATCGGTATAATCGAAAGAAGTAATTGGTAAAGGTTCGGATGGAGTTTGCAAATAACACCTTTCTAAAAGTTTAGGATCTTTTCCGACAATCGTAGTCGGTTCATAATAAACTCCGATCGTCTTTTTATCCGGAGGAAACACCTCCAAAAGAAGATTGTTGGTAAGTCCCCCATCGAAATAATATTCGTTTCCGTGGCTCTGAACGGAAACGACGGGAGGAACCGAAGAAGAATTTAGAATAATCTGTTCCACTGCTTTTTCATCGTCGAAATCCTTTTCCGTAAATAAAACTTCTTTCATATTCCATTTTCTGAGTACTCTTTGCATTCTTCCCGTATTCAAACCGCGCTTTTTATCTCTCTCGTCCTCGAGAAACGCTTTTGCGGTTTCCGCAATCAATCTTGCGAGCCTGAATTTATTCCTTAAAGAATCCTCTTTAGGAATCGCTTTTAAAGTATGAATGAACACCTTGATTCCAGATTTGACGATTTTCTGAAAATCCATCCCGAAACGAATCGTCTTTCGATACATTTCTTCGTGCGGGAACACGCGTTCCCCTTTAAAAAGACGGCTGAGATAGAAATTAGCCGGATTTTTTCGGACTATGTTTTCGAAAAAGGAAACACATTCTTCCTCGTCCCCACAGATCAAACAAAGAACCATAGCGGCTCCCGCCGACACTCCGGAAACTTCCCTGAATTTCAATCCCCAAGATTTCATCTCGTGACCAAAACCCAATCCGTAAAACGCTTTACATCCTCCTCCCGCAATCGCAAAACAAATCTCTTCCTCAAACCAAAGACCTTGAAACACTCCGCCGAATTTCTTTTGAATCTCTTGTTTTTTTTCCAATGCGATGGAATCGTCTAAAATAGGAGCCATTTAACTCTCCAAATTCGTATTTTGCCATCTTCAAACAAAGTCCGCTTGAATGGAAAGAAATTATTTGAATTTACTAGATCGCCATTTATGCTTCATGTTGATTCGAAAAAGTTTCAATGGTATCTTTCTTTTTGTAGATTCTCGCTATTCTATTTCAATCCGCAACCGCGACGTTCCATCAAATCGCCCAACAACAACGCAAACCAACTCGATACCAATCCGGGAATCGAAGCCGGAATTTCCAAAGAAAGTACATTACAAAAAAGCCATACGCAAAATCCGACGACCATGGAAAGTACCGCGCCGGTTGAAGTCGAATTTTTTCGAAAAAGACCCGCTACAAGCGGAACAAATAAGGAAACAAGACTCAAAGCGGAAGCCTGAGACACAAGCTCATAAATATTACTCTTCGTATTTGCCATAGAAAGGGAAACTAATGTAATTGCCACGACTGAAATTCTCAATACTCGAAGCAGAGTTTTCTCATCCGGTTTTTTGAGGAAGGGACGAACCAAATTCTCGCCTAAAATCGAAGCGGAAGCAAGTATCGCTCCGCTTGCCGTACTCATTACCGCGGACAACAAGGCCCCGAAAAACAGGATCTGTGTAAAAAGTCCCGTGTGTGCGAGCACCGTTTTCGGAAGAATCATCTGCGCGTCTTCTTTCGCTATCTCCGGATATATTTTTTTCGCGTAAAGAACTGCCAGCAACGGCAGAAACGCCACACTCAAGTAAAAGAAAGACCCTAATAAGGAAGAATAAACAGCGACTCTTTCCGATTTGGAAGCCATCACTCTTTGAAAGATATCCTGTTGAGGAATCGATCCGAGTCCGATCGTCATCCAAGCGGCGACGTACATAAGAATACTTTTGGAATTCATCTCGGGAAAGAACCGAAAAAAACCCGGTTTTGCGGATGAAAGCACTACGTCGATGCCACCCGCTTTTGAACTTAAATCCCAAACTAGATAAGCAAGTCCTAATACGATTAGAATCGTCTGTAAAAAATCGGTAAAAGAAATCGCCCACATTCCTCCGATTACAGTGTAGACTAAAACGACTCCTGCACCCGCAAAAATTCCGATCGATACGGGAAGATCCGCCAAAGAATGAAGAATAATTCCCAACGCAACAAACTGAGCGGCAACCCATCCAAAATAAGACGGAATCATAAAAACGCTCGATAGAATCTCCGCTTTTCTTCCAAATCGGTTTTTATAAAAATCCCCGAAAGTAAGAATATTCATTCTGTAGAGCGGCCTTGCAAAGAAAATCCCTACAAGAAACAGACAAAGCGCCGCTCCGAATGGATCCTCGATAACTCCCAAAATTCCGTCCTCGACAAAGCGGGAAGACGCGCCGAGCAATGTCTCCGAGCCGAACCAGGTTGCGAACAATGCCGAAGACGCAAGGAACAAAGGCAATCTTCTGCCCGCAAGAACGTAGTCTTTTGAGTCGCTTACAAACCGAGAAGCCACGACTCCAATGAATATCGTCGTAAGCAAATAAAGAATGACAGATACACCAAGCAACGGATTTCCTTTGTTATCCCTTTCTTATTTTTCTTCTAGAAAGGCAATCAATTCTTGGTCTTTCGACTTCGGTTTAAAATTGTGAATCGAATACGTTATTTTTTTTCACTTTCGGTTTTTCCTTATTCTCGCTCATATCCTGTGCTTCCAATCGCTCTACGTTCGGTTTAGGTCGATCCGGCACGGGAGAGCTGTTCGGTTTTACCGCTTCCTTTCCGTCTTGATTTTCTTTCGGAACCGCCTTCACCTCGTTTCTTTTTTCCTCGGCGTCCTTATCTTGCCAAGAAGGACAGTACACTTCCACGGTCCTCGCGGTATAAAAAGGTCCCGCAAAAAAATGAATCAGGGTATCCGGGATCGTACGAACCATCCTCACTTCTCCGGGCAGATCCTGACAGGAAGCCTCCTCGCTATCCGATAGAGAATAAATCCCGAAAAACGTATTTGCCTGTTTGTTTCTTTTTTCCGGAGGCGGAGGCGCGTGAATCGACGACAAAGGTTTGGAGTTTTCCTTATGAACGATTACCGTAGAATGACACTCTACACAAAAACAAATCGTTAGACACAAACCTAAAATTCTGACTAAGGATAACATTCTACCTCCAAGGTCTGGGGAGAATAGATCGTAAGAGTCAATTGTTCCCAGATCGCATCCCAAAAAGAAGTGAACTGATGCGCCGATCTTGGTCCTCCTTCCGGACAATATTTCGTTACGTCCACTATCTGTTCCGTAGGCAATAATCCGAAAAAATAATACCTCTGGTGAATCGTATGGATCTTTCCGGGTTCTTCCTTTCTTGTCCTTTTCTCCTCCATCATCCGCTTGCATTCGCTCGAATTCTGATAACCCTGACAGGCCTTCTGCGGAAATCGAACCCATGCGTGTCTGCATTCCCCCAAAAAAAGAACGAATAAAACGCAAACCAATATTTTAAAACTTTTTGTTTTTAGAATATTCTTCATTTTGAATTTTCCTTTCCCTTTAGTTCTGCTGACGATACGTCCTAACTGGCACTCCGCTTTTTCCCGCGCTTACGTAGATATAATTGATACTTCCCGAAGGTACGGAAACCGCCGAGTAGATTTGTTGTACGTTCGTCGCGTCCGTGAGCCCGTTCCCCGCGATCTGGCTCCAAGACGCGGAGGACGATCCGGGATTGGCTACGTTAGTTCTGTAAATTCTGATTCCGTTCGAATTATCGTATCCGACGTAAAGATAAGATCCGTTTTTCATCACCATCGTGATCGTCCGGTTGGTCGAATCTCCCATGTTTGTGATTCCGGTTCCGTCATCACCCACCACGGACCAATCCGCCGCGTCGCACTCGCTCGTGTTTCCCGAAATCGTAGGATCACACTTCCAGAGTTGCGCCCTTCGGTTCGTAGTTGTTCCGTCCGTACATCCGGCGACGGTTCCCGCGCTCGTTCTGATTCCGATCGCCTGAGAACTTTGAACGCAGACAGTTCTCGTCACGTAAAGGTTGTTGTTGAATTCGGCGAATTGTGCAAAAGCTTTGTCCCCGGGAATCAAGTTGTAAAATTGATTCAACTCCAAAGAGAACCAGTTGTTCGTCGGGCTGTTATGCCATTTCGTATTGGTTCTTGGCCCGATCTCCACCCAGTTCGAACAAGAATCGGGACCCGTACAAGCCGCCGTAGGATCGGCCGTGGTAGAACGTATGATAGATCCGTTATGCCCTACCGCGTGTAACCCCCCGTTTGCGGCGTAGATACGATTTTTGAATACGAACATAGAATCGACTCCGATATAATACCCCCAGTTTGGATGCGCATTATTATTGATTCCTAATAAACCCGTGGACGGTCCTCCGAAGTAAGGAAGGAAATCGATCCGGATTCTTTTGCCTTTGGTTCCGTCGAACGCATCACAGTTGGAACCGGGAGTACAAAATCCGGTTCCGGAATCCGCAGAGTTGAAGGTTACAAATCCGAAATCAGGTGCGTTTAGTCCTCCGAACAACCCGACTCCGTCGTTGCTGGATTTCGCAAAACCGGCAAACACTCTATTGTTAAGAACCGTCAGCGAAGAAGTTCCAGCGGTCAAAGTCCCCGTGATCGAGCCAAGGTCTATGTATTTGAAACTCATGTTGGAAGAAGGATCTGCGGAATAATACAGATAATCGAAAAAGTATTGTCCGAGCCCGTCCGCTACGGTTCTCGCACCTGCGACAAAAAGATAAGATACGCTGGAAAGAATTCCCGTAACGAACGCCCCTCTTCCACTTTCGTTATCCGGACCACATCCAAGAGAAAGAGTTCCGTTGTTCGGGGTACATCCGGAATGTCCCAGAGTTACGTAAGGCGGAATCGCGATCGAATTCTCCCGAGAAGAAGCGATATTCGAACTCACATTTGTCGGATCACCATCCTGAGCGGTCGTATCCTTTTCAAAGGAGAATTGAACCGATTCGGGAGCGCTTCCGTCATAAGCGAACCTGAGTGCCCCGTTTCCGGAATTATTCGGTCCCGAATAAATCTTAGAGTTGAAATCCATGAGATACCCGAACGTGGACGAATTCGGATCGATGGAAATCGGTCCATCCGCAAAGTTTACGGGAGAAGTTCCACATCCTAGGAAGGAAGCCCTGTCTCTCGGAGAAGATTGAAGATTCTCCGTATCCAAAGAATTTCGAATTGATCCCCAACTTGCGTTGTCGAACCCATCCCCGTCCGCGGAATCCGCGGCAATGATAGTATATTGTGCGCCCGTTTGCACAAGATTGTGTACGACACAAACTTTTGCGGAATCGGCCGTCGCTCCGTTACAAACAATTCCATCCAGCGTCTTAGCGCTGTTGATCGTTCCCAAATCGCTCGCACCGGCAATTTTGTAACGGCTTGCACATTCCGTAGAACCGGTACATTCCGCAGAACCTGAAATGTTATTTCCGGACTTAGGAGCCTTGGAAAAATTCAGGATCACAGAGCTGGAATTCGCGCAGGAAGCGGAAACGATTTTGATCTGTTCCTGTCCTAAGAAGTCACCATAGTTCGCACAACCCAAATTGTTCGGACTAGTGGAAAGGTCCTGTACCCCCGACTTATTGACTAGAATCGTATAAGGAGCGTTAGACGTTTGAGAGGACCCGAGCGTTAAAACGAATACGGATCCGCTTCCGCTCACTGAAGAGACAGTAATCACAGAAGAAGTAGAAGTAAAGTTGCTGTTATCCGAACAACTTCCACTCACAGCCGACGTAAGAGCTAATTTATAATTGGCCGCAGTTTTAGCCTGAATCTCGTTTACGTTTTCCGAATACGTGATTCTCACCGTAGTAGGAGTCAAAGCCACTACGTTCGTAACCGTCGGAGCAACCGTATCCAAAAAGATCACGGACAAAGAAGTATTTCCGCTGATGCTTCCCAGAGTGGCAGTGATCGTCACGGCTCCGGCCGCAATTCCCGTGGCCTTACCCTCCGTTCCGAAAGCGTTGCTCACCGTTCCCAGAGTCGTGTCGGAAGAAGTCCAAGTCACTTGGGTAGTCAGGTCCTGCATCGTTCCATCGGAGTATGTTCCGGTAGCCGTAAAATACTTCGTTTGTGTCATATAAACAAAGCTATTCGTAGGGCCCACCGAAAGGGAAACCAGTACGGCGGCCGTAACGGTCAGGCTTGTGGAATTGGAAACCGCTCCCAGAGTTGCGGTAATCGTGGTCGTTCCGGCAGAAACGGTGGTAGCCAAACCTTCGTGACCGCTCGCATTGCTGATCGTAGCAATGGAAGTATTGGAAGAAGTCCAAGTCACCTGAGACGTGACGTCTAACGTTGTAGAATCCGAATACACTCCGATCGCAGCGTAAGCCTTTGTGTTTCCTTTTGCCACGCTGATATCAGCGGGCGAAACCTGAATCGAATTTAAAACAGCCGCCGTCACTGTTACGTTCGTATTCGCACTCGACGTTCCTCCTAAAGACGCCGAAATGTTAGTAGAGCCCGTATTGACCGCTGTCATTTTTCCTTGAGTCCCGCTCGCGTTGCTGATCGTAGCAGTGGAAGTATTGGAAGAAGTCCAAGTCACCTGAGACGTCAGATCTCTGGATGAACCGTCCGTATAATAACCCGTCGCTACAAAGTTTTGATTCAATCCTTTCGCGATATTGAAAGAAGAAGTCGGAGCGATCGTGATGCTCGTTAAAGTCGCGCTTGTAACCGTAAGAACACTCGGATCGGAAGTGACCGGGCCCAAACTCGCGCTGATATTAGTCGATCCCGTTTGAAGCATTGTCGCCTTACCGTTCGATCCCGAAGCGTTACTGATCGTCGCAATAGCCGGATTGGAAGAAGCCCAAGTCACGGAATCGGTCAGATTCTGATTGCTACCGTCCGAATAAACACCCGTAGCAGTAAAGTTCTGAGATAAACCGTTGGCAACGTTCGGATGAGTGGGATCGATCTGAATGCTGACCAAGTTCGGAGCAATTACGGTAAGGTCGGCAAATCCGCTCACCCCACCGAGAGTTGCAGTGATTCTTGAAGTTCCCGTGGTACTACTTCCGTTTGCGGGAGAATTCATCAGTTTCTTTTTAGGACCGGCTTCTAAGATTCCAAGCTGGATCACATTTGTTTGAGAGCTATCCCAAACGACCTGATCGCTGATATTCAAATTGCTACCGTCGGAAAAAACACCGGTCGCGATCGCCCTGGTAAACGTACCTTTCGCAATCGGAGAATCTTCCAAGGTAACCTGAATGGAATCCAAAACCGCGGCGGTCACCGTAAAATTGATCGTAGCGGAAACTCCTCCCAACAAGGCGCTGATTTGAGTCGTACCCTGTGCGACACCGGTTGTTTGTCCCTGTCTACCCGCAGCGTTGTCTACGGAAGCGATGGAAGAATCCACACTTGTCCAGGCAACGGAAGTAGTTAAATCCTGGGTATTTCCATCCGAATAAGTTCCCGTCGCGGTAAGATTCAAACTTCTTCCACCTGCAATCGAAGGAAGAGTCGGGGTGATCGTGATCGAATTTAAAACCGCATTTGTGACAGTGAGAGTCGTAGAGGAGGAAGTAATGGCACCTAACGTGGCAGAAATATTCGTAGTTCCGGCGGAAGAACCTAAGGCAATACCTTCGGAACCCGAGGCGTTGCTGATCGTGGCTCGATTTGTGTTAGAAGAATTCCAAGTCGCTTGAGAAGTCAAATTCTGATTGCTGCCATCCGTATAAACTCCTGTGGCAGTGAAAGGAACCGTAAGACCAGCTGCAACCGAAGGATTTGTGGGAGAGACTTCAAGCGAAATTAAAGTTGCCGCAGTTACTGAGATATCCGTATGCGAGGAAATCGCTTCCAAAGTGGCCGTGATCCTTGCCGTACCAAAACCGCCGGAAGAAGGGGATTGCACTTCTCGTTTCGGAATCGCATTCAAATTGGCGATTTGCAAAACGGAAGAATTAGAACTGCTCCAAGCGACCTGGTCGCTAATGTTCTGAGAAGAACCGTCCGAATAGACTCCGATCGCCTGAACGAACGTGGACGTGCCTCTGGCAATCGAAGAAGAATCGGAAACCACCTGAATCGATTCTAAAACGGCGTTCGTGACGCTTAAAGAAAGAGTATTATCCACTCCTCCGATCCCCGCGGTGATATTTGTAGTACCGACCCCGACTCCTGTAATTCTACCGGATAAACCCGCGGAGTTATCCGCAGTAGCGACACTCGCCAAAGAACTGGACCAAGTTACTTGATTTGTGATGTCGGAAACCGTACCATCCGAAAAAATTCCAGTTGCAGTCAAAAACAAAGTTCTTCCGTTAGCAACGCTTGGATTGGCAGGAGTAATCGTAATACTTGTAAGAACCGCCGAGGTAACGTTAACCTGGGTTTGACCGGTAATCGCGCCTAAAGTGGCCGTGACATTTGCAGAGCCTGAAGATTGTGTAGTGAGAAAGCCTTTGGCGGACGCAGAGTTATCGATTGTAGCGACGGTCGTATTTAAAGAAGCCCAAGAAACTTGATTTGTAAGATCCTGAGTAGATTGGTTGCTGTAGGTTCCGATCGCGGTATATTGTTGCACTTTACCGAGAGCATAACTCGCGTTTGCAGGAGTCACGGCGATCGAACTTAGGGTCGCGGCGCTTACCGTAACGGTCAAACTGGAAGTTATACCATGATACGAACCAGTAATCGAAGCGGAACCTGGAGAGATTCCCGAAACAAGGCCGGTGGTGTTTACTCCAGCAACGGAAGATTGAGTGATGTTCCAAGACGTGTCGGGGTCGGAGGTTAAAACTTGTGTGCTGCCATCTGAAAAAATTCCTTCCAATTTGCATTGACGATCGATTCCCACCGGTAAGACACTTCCCTGATTGACGCAGGTGACAATCAAATCGGACAAAACCGCAGATGTAACGGTTAATGTGGAAGAAGCGTTCTTACCTTGAAACGCAACTTTTACATTTCCAGAGCCGAGATTCATCCCTTTGAACTGAGATAGAGTCAACAATTTGAGAATACTTGAATCCGCAGAGGACCAAGCTCCTTCCGAAGAAATATCCCGATGAGTATTGTTTTTATAGATAGCGACCGCATTCAAATGGACAGTGGTTCCCCGAGCCAAACTCGAAGAAGGAGAAGAAATTTCAATTCGATCTAATTCAATTTCGGTTTGATCCAATTCAAACAGATCGTTCACACCTAAAAAGAGCATCCAAAAAGAATTGTTGGCCCCTCCTTTTTTACCGGCCAGTAAACCGGGAGCGCCCGAAAAAATCGGCCAAGCCGCGCAAGCTTCCAAAAAGAATAAGCTGAACGTTAGAAAAAGAATCGAGATAAGTTTAAAAAAGGATCGTGTTTTTTTATCTTTGGATTTGTTGATCTTCTCAGTCATCGCCATAACCCTTTAGTAAAAGACTTAAAAATACGACATGCAGCGGAGATAACGCATAATATCCGTCATCGGAAACAAATAATACTTCCGCACTTCAAATAGCAAATTATTATAATATTCTTACAACAATATGCCAAATCATTACTTTATCAAAATAATAACCACTAATAACACAAAAGTAAATTCGATAAAACGTTAAATACTTTGAATGACCAAAAAAACGAGTGAGAAAAAGACAGCAGACTCGTTCTGTCTTTTGGAAAATGATAAATAATAGATTTTAAATTATTTCAATATTAAGAGTACATAAAATAATAAACAGACTTGAAAAAAATTGATAAAATTACAAGAATCAAATGTATTCCAGAACGAACATTTTAGAAAAGGAAAAATACTAAGAAAAGTAAATCACAGAATCGACTTTGGACAAGATGACGCCTTCTGGGCTTGAAGACCGTGAGTCAGATGCCAGCATTTACCACAAAACAAGAAAACCAATTTGTTTTGCAATATTTGAGGCTGGACAAAAGCCCACTTTTTGAGAAATCTTCAAATTCTTTTGGCCAATCTATTTTCGTTTTCTTCATCAAAAAGGGTTTAACAGATTTTTTTACATTAGAGTTGTCGAAAAATCCCATGATTCAGATTAACAAAACCGCTTCAAACGTCCATTTCAATGAAGCAGAAATAGATAGAGAAATTAATTTTTCAACGACTCTATTAACGAAAGGTAGGGTTCATTACTCATCTCTACATAATAGAGTGTCTAAAATTCTGCGTCTAAACACATGGGATTTGTACTCAAATTAAGGTACTCTATTTTATAGGATCAGTAGTTGCCGATCTCGTCTGGATATACTTGATTTTCGGGTTGGCACAAAGCTTTTGTATTTCGGACTTTGATATTCCGTCATCGAAATCAAATCGGTTTGTTGCAAATGGAAGCATACAATAGAGTTTTGAAAAATTACCAATTGAAGCGTTTAGCAAAAATAAATAAAGAATCAATTCTCTTCTATATCCTGTAAGATTGATTTTCTACCTTTTGTAAAATTACGATAAATTTTTCGAAGATAGAGATTACACCAGTCAACCTCTGTTTGAACGTCTTTATGAGAAGGGGATTCAACTCATTACAAAATTAAAAAAGAATATGAAGAATCAATGAATGCCTTGAGTTGATAAAATTCTCCTAAGAAAAAGAGTTATCATTGAATCGGTAAATAAAAATATCTGCCAAATTCAGCAGAAGAGAGACATCGGAATTTTTTCAATTGGACCATTCACTTACTACTCGAAGGCACGAATAGAATACTATGACAAACTTATTTCGAAAATTAGAATATTGGAATCTTCCTTTAAAAAGTCGGGATTGCCCGATTTGATTAATTTTTGAGAACCGCTGTACTTTTGCAAAACCGACCGCTTATTTTCGAGTATCATTTTCACACGTCCGAGTAATAACGTGAGTTCATTTTAAGAAAATGAGAAAGGATTTTCCAAAAGTGGGAGTTCCTACTTTTAGAATTTGTTCGTAAAATCGCGATTTGTTGTAGCTCCCACATTTTAAGAATAGATTTATAAAGT